>JACZYU010000197.1 GCA_022570935.1 Planctomycetota bacterium
ACTTTTAAATGATAGCTTGTGAAAAAACACTCTATATGGAATTAACTCTTTATCAAGTTGACGCTTTTGCAGACAGGCATTTTGAGGGGAATCCGGCGGCAGTCATCCCGCTTGAAACATGGCTTCCGGATGATGTTATGCAATCTATTGCGGAAGAGAACAACCTTTCTGAAACAGCCTTTTTTGTGCCAACAGAAAAAGGATTTCACATTCGCTGGTTTACGCCGACAAGTGAAGTCAACTTATGTGGCCATGCAACCCTGGCGGCAGCTTATGTATTATTTAATTTCCCTGGTTATAATATGGACAGGATAGAGTTTGATTCCAGGTCCGGAATATTAAGTGTTTTACAAAAGGAAGATTGGCTGGTCATGGATTTTCCTTCCCAGCCGCCAGTTCCCTGTGAAGTGCCGGATGAGATAGTAAAGGCATTCGGCAAAACACCGATTGAGTGTTTGCGGTCAGAAGACTACGTTGTGGTTTTTGAATGCGAAAGTGATATTACATCGATCAGGCCTGACATGGACTATTTAAAGAAACTTGATCTGCGCGGGGTTATCATTACTGCAGAATCAAATCAGTATGATTTCGTATCCCGTTTTTTTGCACCAAAGCTTGGAATAGATGAAGACCCTGTAACGGGCTCAGCCCATACCCAGTTAACGCCGTATTGGTCAGGAAGACTGGGCAAAACAGGATTGACTGCGAAACAGATTTCACGCCGTGGCGGTGAGTTGATTTGTGAATTGCGTGGTGACCGTGTTCTTATATCAGGGAAGGCTGTAAAATATCTGGAAGGTAAAATTGAAATCAAAACCTGGCAACCAATTGATTGATTTGGAGTAATTTCCACGTCCTAAGAAATCTTTAAAAATCACAAAAAAGATTTGATACGTATCACATATGTGTTACAATGAAAAATGAAAATTAGAAGTGAATTTATAATTCAATTGATGAAGAATTACAAATATCGAGTAAAAAGGGGTAAATATTATGGCTAGAACAAAAACAACATTTGAAAAAGAAATGGAAGATAATGGCTTTAAACAAAAGTTTGAAAAAGAATACAAAAGATTTTCATTATCGGAGACAGTCTTAGAATTAATGAAAAAAAAGAAAATGTCAGTTAGGAAACTGGCAAAAGAAGCGCAATTATCACCAACGATTATTCAGGAGTTACGATCCGGAGGCCGTAAACAGTTGGCTTTTGCTACTGCTCTTCAGATAATAAATGCTTTAGACTGCAAGCTTGAAGTAGTTGATGGCAAAAATCATATCCCATTAGTAAAGACATAAACAATGGAGAATTTGCTTTGTATGGGCAATCAAATTATCATGACGTTAGCAATTGTTTGTTAAACAGGTAAATCGGGTTCAATATTACTCTAGCCTTATCAATTAAATTCGTATCATGACTTGAATAAACGAAATATGACAGGACACAAACAGATTCTCGAAGAGATATCCAAAACCAGGAATGTTTTTAATGAACTGAATGATTTCTTCCTCAAGGCAGATGAAGATATTGCCAATGACCCGGACGACCCGCGTGAGGGAATCGGCCGTTTCCCGGGTCTGGACAGGTTAATGTTTCTCATACCATGCGTAATCAATCGCCTCGGGGAAGATATATCTAAAAGTGAAGAAGTGGAAGATGCCGCACCAATCACAGAAGGCCTCCAGGCAATAAAAGAAGGAGTAAATAGTGTATTGGCCTATTATCTTCAGGACGATGTCGTAGTCGCTCTCAATTTACTAAATAATGCCCTGTCAAATATAGACAATCTTTCCAATAAAAAGTTACAGTCCAACATTCGTTTCCTCAGTGACATAGCCAGAATTGCGCCGGATTTCCATATACTTCTTGATATGTTGGAAGGATTCCTGGAAAGCAAACGGACAAGACCCAACGAGCCGGAAACCGATGAATCGTGGTCACCTGAACGTTGGTTATGTTATTACAGGGAACAAGCCCGGCTTGAAGAACCCCTCATGGCTATGGTTGATACCGAAGGACTTTCTGAAGCAAGCCTTGAAAAAGGTATGAAGCAGATGATAGAAGAAAGCGAACAAATGGACAAGAGGATGGAAAAGCATTTTTTCTCTCATAAACTGATGAAAAACAGGGATGCCGCCTTTGACACAGAACACCCGGAAAGATTCTTAGATCTTTTAAACATTCCAGATATAAAAGACGAGGACGATGATGATTATGAAGTCAGGGCAATAGACCTCCATTATGAAGAGGAGGAGGAAGAACCTGAACCGTGGGCAAGTTCTCTGCCGGAACTCCAGGATTGGAATAAATCTGTATCTGAATCATCTTTTGACGATTCGGAATTATTACGTCAGGATTTTGAAGATGACCCGGTTTACCGTTTGCTTAAGCCTTTTACGCATAATGCCCTTGAATGCCTGAAACATGACTATCTCAATCGGGTTAAGGAAAGTGGAAGCGAAGAAAACCGAATGCGTTCGCCCCTGGAGCATTATTTAGTGATACTTGCCCTCAAACCACAGGTAAGAATATCCTCTTGCGGAGTCCTGACTGAAAGCGTCGGACACGAAGCGCCGAGAAAAGGCGTATATATGTTTACCATGGAATGCCTGGACAGGATTGCTGAGGCCATAGAAATATTCTCCCTGGAACATCTTTACCATCTTGCTGCCGAAGCACGCAATATCAAAAAGCAGATTGAGGAAATACTTATTTAGTCTACAAGGCAGACAATTTCTTGCCCTGGCCCAGACCGCAGGGCGCCCGCCTGCCGGACGGGCAGGGATCGCACAAGGGCAGGCTATTTTTGATTGGAAATTGTCTGCTTGTAGACTGTTTCTATGGAAAGTTACGAGGTTGTTATCATTGGCGCTGGTGCGGCTGGACTGATGTGTGCATTGACGGCCGGGCAGAGAGGGCGGAAGGTTCTGGTTTTGGACCACGCTGATCAAGTTGGTAAGAAAATACTGATTTCCGGAGGGGGGAGCTGCAATTTTACCAATCTTTATCTGGACTCGGAGCATTATATTTCCGGTAATCCCCATTTCTGCAAATCAGCATTGAGCCGGTTTAGCCAATATGATTTTATTTCGTTAGTAGAAGAACATGGTGTCTCTTATCATGAGAGAAAATCAGGACAGCTTTTCTGTGACGGAAAATCCAAAGAGATATTAAGCTTTTTACTGGAAGAGTGCCGGATTGCCGGCGTCAGGATTCAGATGAAATGTACAATCAGGAAAATAGAAAAGGAACACTGTTTCACAGTAAAGACCAATTCAGAGAAATATGTAACAGAATCACTCGTTGTCGCCACAGGTGGTTTGTCGATGCCGGAAATAGGAGCTACCGGTTTTGGTTATAAGGTGGCCGAACAGTTTGGTCTTAATCTTGTATCTTGTCAACCGGGTTTAGTACCGCTTACCTTGAGCAAAAGTGACCTGAATAATTTTGGTGATTTGTCGGGTATTTCCGTAGATGCGGTAGTTTCCTGTAATAGAAAATCTTTCCGTGAATTCATCCTTTTTACACACAAAGGACTTAGCGGTCCGGCCATATTACAGATTTCAAATTACTGGCAACCGGGGGATGAGGTTGTTATTGATCTGCTGCCTGATCTTGATCTGATTCAAACCATAAAGCAATGGCAGAATGAAAGACCAAAAGTAGAGTTAAAGAATCTGATAGGCGAATTACTAACCAGGCGCCTTGCCCATAGGATGATAGAGTTATGGTATCATAATAAGCCGGTAAACCAATATAGTGAAAAAGAGATCAATGAGATTGCAGCGATT
>JACZYU010000051.1 GCA_022570935.1 Planctomycetota bacterium
CCGTTCGTATCCTTTAACAAACCGGTACCAATCTCGGAACCCACCCTTTCGGCAATCAAATCACTGTAACTTTTACCGGTAACAAAACAAATCTCCTGGCTTTCAGGCTTGTCCTTCGTCTTCAGGTTAAGGCTGGAAGCCTTTTTGCGAACCTCAGTTTTGGTCATATTCCCGAGTGGAAACAATGCGCGGGATAATTGCTGCTGATCAAGCGAGAAAAGGACATAAGACTGGTCTTTATTCGCATCTATTCCCTTTTTCAATACATATCTGTCGTTGAGCCTGCCGATCCTGGCAAAGTGACCTGTAGCTACACAATCAGCATCAAGGTAATCCGCAAATTTAAGCAATTTACCAAACTTAAGTTCCTGGTTGCAGATTATACATGGGTTGGGAGTCCTCCCTTTTAAATATTCATCACAAAAGTATTCAATAATACGATTAAACTCATCTTCGAAGTTAATGACGTAAAAGGGAATTCCAAGAGATGATGCAACATTTCCGGCATCTCTGGCGTCTTCAGCACTACAACACGTTGCCGTTTTTCTGTCTGGCGCAGATACCGTTGTAGTATTTCCAAGACGCATGAACAAACCGATTACGTCATATCCCTGTTCAATTAAAAAATGAGCGGCGACGCTACTGTCAACGCCCCCGCTCATTGCTATTACTACTCTTTTTGTCATTACAAATCAGCTCTTTCTAACTAATGGGATAAAGATGAAGTTTCTCAAACCTTAAGAGGAATTGGGGTGAAACATAGTAAGAAGACAATCAGCATTAAAACCCCTATACATTTACGTTTGAAATCAAGCTGTATAAATGGGTCTGCCGGTGGAGGATGCTTGAATCCAAACAACAAAAGCATGACTGCGAAAATAATCCAACCCGGATAAACAAATAATGTAAAGATACAAAATGCACCAATACCGACCTTATACACAATACCACTATACTTTCCCAATAAGGCATAAATGATGTGCCCTCCATCAAGCTGGCCGATAGGCAGTAGATTAAGTGCAGTAACAAAAAGCCCTGCCCAACCGGCAAAAGCAATCGGACTCAGGACTATATCAAAACCCTCAGCAACTTCACCTATCATCATCTTTGTAAAAAAGGAAAAGAGTAGTGGTTCCCCCAACCCCAGGTAACTTGTCGAATCCTTGGGAATAAGAAGAACTTCAGAAAGACTCAGACCTATAATCGTAATCGGAATCGCAAAAATCAGACCTCCAATCGGACCTGCCGCCCCAATATCAAATAAGGCACGTTTATCAGGGATATGACCCTTCATCTTGATAACTGCACCAAATGTACCAAAGGGAGGAAGCGGCACAGGAAGGAAAAACGGCCATGTTGCATCTACACGATACTTACGGCACATAATGAAATGTCCCATTTCGTGTGCAAGCAAAATCGTCATTATACAAATAGCATAGCTTGGGCCATTTATTAAATAGGTAGTGAAAGAAGTTGCAATAAAAAGGATAAAATTTATCCTCGGTATACCAAAAAAAGAAGGTGCAGAAAGGAAACCCTTTATAGCACCTCTGATAGAAATTTTGCCATTCATAATCTATAAAATCAAATTTTTTTAATCATTGTAATTTGTGATAAACTTAAGTCAATTTTAACTTTACATTAAAATGTTGTCAAGCTAAAAGGAAATCAGGATATTGAACAATTACCTTGCCTGTTAAAGTGTGACGTGCTATAGTCCAGCAACGTCACACTTTTGTGTCATGACACACTTCTAGCCAACTACCTTAAAAACACGAATAACAATGGCAAAAGTACTCATAATAGATGATGAAGAAAATATCCGAATTACCTTTGAAGACTTTTTTTCAGACGAGGGATATGAGGTGGCTACTGCTGCCGATTACGATGAGGCCTTGACCATAATCGACGAATCTGATTTTGATTTGATATTAGCAGACATTAACCTAAAGGGTAAAACCGGTATCGATCTCTTGAGAGAAGTCAAGGTAAGAAAACTTAATTGCCCGGTTATCATGATTACGGGAGCCCCTGATATCGATACTGCTGCAGATGCACTTCGATTGGGAGCCTTTGACTACATTTCCAAGCCGGTACAACTGGAGTCATTAATGCACATTACAAAGACAGCCATGAAACACAAGGCGCTGGCAGACGAAAAGGAGAAATACCGTTCAAACCTTGAGGCTATCTTCAAGAGCGTAAAAGATTCAATTATCACTGTAGATAAAGATTTGCTTGTAATAGAAGTCAATGAAGCAGCCAAAGATATCTGCAACTTATCCCGTGATTCCATCGGAAAGTCATTTAAATCTCTCCTGACGCATTGTGCCGGAAGGTGTGCAGAAGCCCTTGAAGAAACCGTTAAGGAGAAAAAACCGGTCGAAATATATCACTTTGAATGTAAACACGAATCAAGCCCGCAGCAAGTCGTAACCGCTACTACATACCCTCTCATTAATAATAAAGGAACTTTCACCGGAGCAGTCCTGGTCGTAAGGGACGAAACTCATCTGGCGGGACTTGAGAGAGAAATGAAAGAACGTCAACGTCTTCATAATATCATTGGTAAAAGCAAAAAGATGCAGACAATCTATTCTTACATAGAAGATCTTGCCGATGTTCAGAGTACTGTCCTGATCACAGGGGAAAGTGGTACAGGTAAGGAACTGGTAGCGGAAGCATTACATTACAAAGGTGAACGAAGCCATAAACCACTGGTTAAAGTAAATTGCTCGGCATTATCTGACAATTTGCTTGAAAGTGAACTCTTTGGACACATCAAAGGTTCCTTTACCGGCGCCCTTAAGGACAGGGTTGGCAGATTCAAGATGGCGGACGGAGGCACAATTCTTCTGGATGAAATCGGTGATATATCACTCAAAATACAAGTAAAGCTACTGAGAGTATTACAGGAGAAAACCTTTGAACGCGTAGGAGAGTCAACACCAACCAAGGTTGATGTCAGGGTTGTTGCCTGTACCAACCAGGACCTTAGTGAAAAAATCGAACGTAGAGAATTCAGGGAAGATCTTTACTACCGTCTTAATGTAGTAGAAATAAAGGTGCCACCACTAAAGGACAGAAAAGAAGACATACCCGTTCTCATAGACCACTTTGTGAAAAAATTCAGTAAAAAGATAAACAAGAATATCACTGGTATATCTACGGACGTCCAGAAAATGTTTATGAATTATACCTGGCCCGGCAATATCAGGGAACTGGAACATGCACTGGAACATGCATTTATCCTGTGTCACCAGAAAACCATTACTCTCAAACATCTGCCACCTGTTTTTGAGAAGTTTTTTGTAACAAAGGCTGATCATTTCGAAAATATGGGAGATGATGAAAGAAGGTCAATCATACAGGCACTTGAAAAAGCGGCAGGAAATAAGACTATGGCTGCACGGCTATTGGGCATAAGCCGACGCAGCATATATAGAAAGATTAAGGAATACAAAATCCCGATGCAGAACGAGCAGACAATACTCGACAAAAGATCAGGCTAAGCTTGGTTTTGGCTGACGAAATATTCCCTTTCGCTCGCAACAAGCTACCGCTAGTAACGAACCGTCAGACTAACAGCTTGAAACAGTATCTACATTACTAAATCACCAACCATAATTCACCAATAACACCCCCATTCTTATAGTGTGCCACTACACATATATGTGCCATATCATTATCGTGTCATGACACACTATTCACCAAAAAAATACTCTCTCCGATTAACTAACACAATTTAAAAACGACTTAATACTTTACATAACATCATGTCTTATTACGCCTTAAGAGAATATCGCATTTACCAGGAAAGATAGTGAACAATAATCTCTCTTTGTGGCACATATTTTGATATTACAAACATCAGATTAACCTTACCTTTCTAAAACTGCTCCTTAAAAAGGAAATATAAGGACTACATCGTTATGTTAAAGAAACTATTCACTATTGGACTTTTTGCTCTTATAGCATGTGCCATTTTTACGGCAGGCGTAGGGAATAATATCGCACAGAATATCTTTAGGAGGCAATTATAAGTTCGAATATCTGGTGCGATGTTGTGATGAATTTTGGAATTACCCCTTCTGCTGGTTCAGTTATATATTGGCAGGGACGCCAACTTCAAATACAGGAAGATAATAATTGAACCAGCGGTTAATTGTAACCTGAAATTCAAGATACTCGGTATCCTTAATAGACCAATTCCTGTTAAGGCGGTTTTGAGCCACCACCACCAAGTCAGGCAGAAACCGGCCGATGCCTTGAATTTCCATAAACGAAGTAAACGTACTTTTCTAAGAGACGGAGAAGATATCATGGGATTAGAGAAATTTGTTTTTATCGGATTTGTTGTAGTGTCAATCATTTTTGTGGTAAGTGCATGGTACAACATTGTACAGAACATTTTCTAGGAAACATTCTCTCAACAAGTTCTAATCCAGAAACGATTGATGAAGCGTATAAGAATGGAGCTAACGGTTATTTTACCAAGCCTGCTTCTTATGAAGACTTTGTTGAAAAGGTACAAATCCTGAAGAAATGCTGCTGATTTCAGCACACATTTTTTCATAATTGACTTCATGCCTGCCAATAAGTCCGATAACTACCGGCCGATCGCCCCGAGCAATTCATAAATTAATATCAACCCACACAGCAACACCTGATAAAATAATCAGCGATGTACTTAAGGAAGATAACCTTCAATTGTTACTTACATGTATTACACTTATTCGGTCATTCAGACACAAATTCCCTGCCTTTTAGTTCCATCTTTACTCCATCGACTGCATAATAACTGCACGATATGCGCCTCTTTTTAAAACCATATTTCTCGTAAATTTTTTTAAAATTTCAAGAATCTTCAATAAATACACATAATTATTAATCAGCAGTAATAGCTTGACATCACAGTGTTTATGATAATCAAAAACAAAAACGCCTGCTGAATCTTGAAAACAAATTAACTAGAAATGGCAGATATCATCAATGTTTTTTCAAAAAAAACATAAAGATTATTGAGGCCTGTACGATAATTACTAATGAAAGCCCATTCTGGAAGATGTTCAGGAATGCACACACGCAGGTAATATCTTATTAATGAAGTTTGTAATACATTGAAATAGTGTACGTACTAACATCAAATTTTGCCTAAGGAGAGGAGAGGACAAAATGAAGATTGGGATGAGCACAAAAGTAATCGCATTATTTTTAATAGCAGGTCTGGTACCATTGGGGATATCCGGATTTGTTGGCCAAAGAACAGCAGCTGTTGCATTGAAGGAACAGGCCTTTAACCAGCTTGTGTCTGTAAGGGAAACCAAGAAGGAACAGGTAGAGGAATATTTCTCTAATATTGAAAAGCAGATAACGGCTTATTCAAAAGATCAGATGATTATCAATGCGATGGAGGAACTCAAGAATGCTTTTAAAAAGTTTCGTAAAGAAAATGAAATAGATGACTCTCAGTTAAAAGGGTATCGTACAGCTTTAAAAACTTACTATACCAGGGATTTTACAAAAGAATATAAAAGACAGAATAATGGGCGAAGTCCTGATGTAGAAAAATATTTTGATCCGCTCGATGATGATTCTGTTCTATTACAATCTTTCTACATAAGATCAAATGATTATGTATTAGGAGAAAAACACAAACTGGATTTCGCAAGCGATCGATCCACTTATAGCAATCATCACGGCTATTACCACCACAGGATCAGGGAATTTCAAGAACAGTTCGGTTTTTATGACATATTCCTTGTTGACCCTGACAGCGGAGATATTGTCTATTCGGTCTTCAAGGAGGTAGATTTCAGCACCTCACTCATAGATGGGCCATACGCTGACACAAATCTTGGAGAAGTTTTCCGGGAAGCAAATAAGAGTACAAATCCTGAATATGTAAAAATGGTAGATTTTTCACAATATGCTCCTTCTTATGAAAGTGCCGCCAGCTTCATGGCATCACCCATATTTGACGGCCAGAGAAAGGTAGGTGTTCTGATCTTCCAGATGCCCATCGACAAGATTAATATGGTCATGACCAGTAATCATAAATGGAAAAGCTCAGGTCTGGGAGAATCGGGAGAAACATATATTATCGGCAGTGACTATACTATGAGAAGTCAATCACGTTTCCTTATAGAAGATAAAGAAAGCTATCATGCACAGATGGAAGGACTAGGCATGAGTAAAAGCCTTTTAAATATTATTAAGGCAAAGAACAGCACCATACTATTGCAGAAAATAGAGACTAAAGGGACACATGCCGCCATTTCAGGAGAGACCGATGTTGAGGTTTTTCTGGATTATAGGAATGTTTCAGTCCTCAGCGCCTATGCACCCCTGGATATTAAAGGTGTAAACTGGGCTATTATGGCTGAAATCGATAAGGAGGAGGCCCTCAGGGCGGCCACTACTTTAGGGAAGCGGATGATAATGCTTTCAGGAGTCCTTCTAGTTCTCATTATAGGATTGAGTATTCTGGTTCTCAGGATCACAGGCAGAGTAACTAATGTTATTAAGAAAATGGTTACAAGCCTGACCGATTGCTCTGATCAAATACACTCTGCATCGGAGCAGATATCGGCCTCAAGCGAGACCCTTGCGCAGGGTGTGTCGGAACAGTCATCCTCTCTCGAAGAGACATCGGCATCCATGGAGCAGATGTCCTCCATGACGAAACAAAACGTACAGAATGCAGAGGAAACGTCGAAACTGGTAGACTTGTGTACTACTACCGCAGAAGAAGGCAACAAAGCGGCTGTGGAAGTGAACAATTCAATGGAAGAAATAGCCGCTAGCAGTAAGAAGATTGCGGAGATTACGAAGGTAATAGACGGTATAGCATCGCAGACTAATACACTGGCACTTAAAGCTGGAAATGACACAGCCCAGGTTATTAAGCAGGGAAATAGTTTTGCCGTAGTAGCAAAAGAGGTCAGAAACCTTGCTAATCAGAGTATGACTGCAGCAAAAGACACCAGGGTCATAGTTGAAGATTGTATCACCAATGCAGATGAGTTTGGAAGTGAAACAAACAAAAATGAAAAATTTAAGGAAAACATAAAAAAGATTGCCAGGGGTATCAAGGATATAGAAACCATAGCATTTCATACTAGCCTACTGGCGCTTAATGCTGCGGTTGAGGCTGCCCGTGCAAGTGACAACGGGGAGAAATTTGCTGCTGTGGCCGAAGAGGTACGCAGCCTTGCCAAAAAGAGTGCAGGTGCCGCAAAGGATACTACCGTCCTCATAAGTGAATGTGTCAAAAAAGCAGACAATGGAACCAGGATAGCCGTTAAATGCAAAGAATCCATGGAAAACATTGTCAAGGGCGTAAAGAAGGCATCAACCCTGACAAAAGAGATAACAAACGCATCTGTAGAACAATCCGAGGGTATAAATCAGGTAAATAGTGCAGTACAACAGATGGGTCAGGTTAATCAGCAAAATGCTGCAAACGCTGAAGAGACTGCATCATCAAGCGAAGAATTAGCAGCCCAGGCACAAACAATGAAGGAACAAATTGATATATTATCATCACAAGTTAGTAGTAAAAGCAAAGGAGAACTACCAGCACAGAAATCTGACAAACCTGACAAAAAGAAAACCAGAAAGGCTGTTAATGAAACCTCCGGTCAGACACCGGAACAGCAGGTTATACGTGAAAAAACGTCGCTACTGAAAAGGCTCTTCAACTTGAGAAAAGACGATGATCATCCAAATAAAGGAACCAAATCCGGACGTGCCGACACTACCGCACATACAGCAGATTCATCTGGAAATGGTTCTGATAAAAACGCCGAGGACGACGGAAATGGAACAAAAGAGATCCCGGAAAAAACACACTCGGATGATGACTTAATCCCAATAGGTGAAAATAGGATTCCGGTGCATGACGAAAGATTTAAAGATTTTTAGGAATATAAATATGTCTGCATAAAATCATATATATTACAGCGGCAATTCTGATCTTTGATCGGAATTGCCGCATTCTCTCCACTCCGAACTATAAAATTCCTTCCTGTCCGCCGGTCTGTTAGGCGGGAATTCCTCAACATATTTCTCTTTGACTCACGTTCATAGCGATGGTAACATGTAGCTTTGTGTGTTTTCCCAGAACCCTTGCCGATATAGGAATTGTGTCATCGGCCTCTCTTCCCCGGACAAAAGACGCCGAGGACTTTTCGAGAGGATTCCAGTTCTGGAATCCCGCCAGGGACAGATCTAGAAGCTAGCATTAAATCAAAGTTAATTAGTGTAAATTCCTGCCCGTCCGGCAGGCGGGCGCGAAATTAGTGTCTAAACTGGAATACCAGAACACGAATTTAATGGTCTATAATAATAAATATACGCCTGAAAAAATAGTCGGGCGTACAGCAAATCTAACGATTTTTCTGGGAATACTCTACACAAGCCTGAGCATTGTCGCTGTTTCAGGAATCACTTCTCTCTCAACAAGGGGATACGGGGTACAGAGTATTATCATAGGGTGCACAATAATTGGATTAGGCTACGGTACCCGTTACGGAAGCAAAGTATGCTTGTACATGGCAACCGTTTTATTCGGGATGTTGGCTGCGTATTTCATGTATAATTTCGTGATAAACAAATCAATTAATTCAATAGTACGTTTTGCATTCAGTGTATGGGCGGCCGGCACGCTTACCAGGGCTATTCCAGTAATGGTCAGGTTAAAGGCAAAGGGCTCTTCACCGGACAGGAGCAGTCGCTATAAAGACTTCTTTTTAAGGCGCACACAACATAAATAAAATAGTATAGATTCAGACATCAACAAGGAGAAAAAATGGGAACCGACAAAAAGAAAGTTGTCCTGGCATATTCAGGCGGGCTGGATACATCTGTCGCCATAAAGTGGATACAGGAAAAGTATAATATGGACGTAATAGCCCTGACCATAGATTTGGGGACTGAAAAGGATCTGAGACCGGTAGTGGAAAAAGCATTAAAGACAGGCGCATGCAAGTCAATGATTATAGATGCAAAGGAGGTCTTTGTTTACTATTTCATTTTTCCTGCACTTCAGGCCGGAGCCCTTTACGAAAAAACATATCCTCTTGCAACCGCACTCGGCAGGCCATTGATAGCAAAACTGCTGGTCGATACGGCAAAGGCAGAAGGTGCCTGTGCCGTAGCACACGGATGCACCGGGAAGGGAAATGATCAGGTCAGATTTGATATTGCCATACATACGCTGGATCCCTCCATGCAGATAATTGCACCATTACGGGAGTGGAATATGACCAGAAATGAATCAATGGAATATGCCAGGAAGAACAATATCCCCGTTGACGTAAGTATACAGAATCCTTACAGCATAGATGAAAATATATGGGGGAGAAGTATTGAATGCGGAATACTTGAAGACCCATGGGTAGAACCACCAGAAGATATATACAAATGGACAAAGAATGCAAACGATGCCCCTGATGAACCAACATACATAGAAATCGGCTTTGAGAAAGGAATTCCTTTAACTTTGAACGGACAGGAGATAGGTGGTATAAACCTCATAAACGAACTAAACAAGATAGCCGGTGATAACGGTATAGGAAGGATTGATCATCTTGAGAATCGTATTGTCGGTATAAAGTCCAGAGAGATATACGAGTCCCCTGCCGCTATAGTGCTCTACAAAGCCCATCAGGCGCTGGAAGAATTAGTAATGACTAAAGACACTCACAGGTTTAAAGACCTGGTTTCAACCCACTATTCAGATATGGTTTATAATGGTTTGTGGTTTTCGACATTTCACCAGGACCTGGCGGCTTATATATTAAGCAACCAGCGATTTGTTATCGGTACTGTCAGGCTGAAACTATTCAAGGGTAATTGTATTGTAGTTGGCAGAAAATCACCGTTATCATTGTACGACCACTCACTTGCTACTTATGATACCGGAGACACATTTGAACATGATGCGGCAATCGGTTTCATTAAGATCTATGGCCTGCCGACAAAAACACAGGCACGAATTCAACTCAAGGCACTGAAAGAAGGTGAAGTTATTCCCTCAATCATGCCGCCCAAAATCGCGCCGACAAGCGTAATGGAGAAATAAAAAGAATTTGACTTCTGACGTTATACAGATCAAATATTCCAGTACATGAAGAAACCTCCCTTTCGGCCCGCCCGTCCGAATGGCTAGGCCGGGCGGGCCGAAAGGGAGTTAACATCCATAGCCTCTGCAACTTCTTGTTTTCCTTCTATTTTGTTTTCAGGAAATTTCTCGTAAATTACGCAACCTTCACCCTGTTAAATGCTTTACCTTTATAGAAAGAAACAACAAAAAGTCTAATATACTGAGATAATAACCACATGTTGTGATCGCAACGAGTAAGATTTATTTAACGGGGTAAAGGATGCGGCTACCCGCCCGAACGTGCCCGTTCGGTACGGGTGGGCACAAATCGCTCAATTTGTCTTAATATTAAATCAGGCAATAAATCTCTGTTGTCCTCAGTTACTTCGTTTATTTCCATATCTTCCCTCTTCTTTATTTCCAGGATAAAGGCGTCTCCACCAAATGTAATTGTGCCTATGACTATATTTGGTGCATCAAGGGCATTGGTGGCTGCCTGTTTGAAGGCCATGGAAAAACATTCCATCTTTCCTATTTCATCGAGTATTATGATATGATTCTTTACGGGAGCGATTGAAGGCACGGCAATGCCTTCAATATTATCAATACTTACGCCATATCTTCTTATATGAAAATCAGACTTAATACCCTGATGAGCAAGATAGCCCTTTCTGCCGTCAAGGGTTTTCATCAGAAAACCAACTCTTTTACCATCTACTCTCTCTTCTTCTGTATAGAATCCGTTAGCAGGATGATCCAGCTTTTCAATTATTTTCTTGATAACCGTGGTCTTTCCTGAAGAGGGAGCACCTGTTAAGAAAATGTTTTTCTTCCCATTCATATTATAAACTTCTCAAGCGATCTTCTTTATCATCGTAATCGCTGATGAAAACCCCGTAACACGGCTTATGAATATAAATGGAAATGGACATCTTCGTATTTTGGTAGCAACAAATCGTTTACATTATCTGCCGGTAGTGGGCTTGTTTCAGCCGCCTATCTTTATTTGTGATATGCTCAGCACTTCCAGTTTATTCTCTACCAGATACTTTATCTGATCTTCTGCATCAAGCACGTTCTCTGATTCTGCACTGACAATGTATACCTGTTCTCCTCCTTCTGTCCCAATTGCCACTCTTACCCTGAATTCGTACATTTTTCATTTTCTCCTTCTTAAAAGATATTTATTAAATTTTCGGCAACTATGATTCCTCGTCTCCGCCAAAGCTCAGCTTAGCTGTGTCGGAATGACGTCATGCTGAGCACATTCGCACGCTCAGTATAAACTCAGTCGAAGCATTAAATTCTCTATCCTTAAAGCCTCAGTTTACTGAGGAGGATGGCCCCTGTCGATGCATGGAAATTCCATATTCAGATCTTTAAATTTTTGAACCAGCTTCTTTGCACCCGGAATCAGGCCTTCTGTAGATTTGGCTGTTTTAACAACCTCCCAGAGTTCGTGTATAATGCCGCTGTCATATAACTTTCTGCAGCGGTCACTATTGCATCCTTCGGCCACATCCACATCAAACAGGACATATTCAAATTCTCTCCAGAAATAATCATTACCCGCAGTTCCTACGGCATTAGTTCCTTCAATACCTTCCTTATAGAATCTATTTAATGTCACCTCGAACTTTGGGAAACGCTGACAAAATTGATAACTAACATAGGCTTGCTCAATAGTATCCAGTGACATGGACACTTCGTACTCCAGTTTGCTTTCAGGGACCTTGGTACTAAACAGAACGTGTGCGGTCTCGCGCAAAGCGGCTCTGAATATCAGCAGGAAATCATATTGATACAGAGGAAGTATGATTTGTTTTTTATCCGGCAACGAATATCCGGCTGGAACATCTTCAAATTGAATTTTTATTTCCGGGTCTAAGACTTCAATACATTTTACTATCATTTCATGAATCTTTTCCATATTCAAACCTCACAAACATTTAAATTAGCGCCCTCTGGGCGGACTTTAACCGCCAGCATGAATCTTGCATCATCAAACCTAAAGGTATGAGTTACATCCACTATCAGCACGAAACCAAGTCTTTAGCTTTAGAATTACGAAATGTAACTCATTCCTTTAGGTTTGAGTCGCCTCACAGTAAAAGGACAATGACATAACCACAAAAACCATAAAAACTTAAAATGGAAATTCCTATATAATTAAATTGTACTTCACCTTTTATTACTCTCTAAATTCAGCTAGTCTTCAAGTGTTTCCTGAAGAAGTTTCAAGATATTCTTTTTTGTATCCTTTAAGCTTATGTCCCATTTTTCAGCCATCAGTTTTAAATCGTCCTCAGTTAAAGATGCCCCACCTTCAGAAATTTTACCTTTCCCCATTGGATCGTCTGGTTCAAGACATCCGCAATTATAACACATAATACTAACCTCCTTTTTAATATAAAAGCTAAAACATCATTTAACAGATTTAGTCTAATAATTAAAACTCAATAGTCAGAACGAGAACAAGTAAATTAGATTTAGTTAGGGCCGATTTTTGTGCTCGGCGGCCTGACTGATCTTCTCACCGATCAAGGTGATCCTTTGATCTCGGAGGCGTTTCTCGTTTAGCCAATACGGGCTGGTGATTTCTTTGAATGCATAGATAGCAGCCTGGATGCCCTCTGCCCATGCGACAGTGATTAGTTTGATATCTCCGTGAACATCACCGACAGCGAAGATCCCGTTCCGGCTCGTCTCATAGTATGGATCAACAGCCATACTACCATCTGCCTTCAGCCGGACTTTCAGCCGCTGGAAGGTTTCTTTTGCAGACAGAAATCCGATTTGAACCACAACCATGTCGCAATTCACTGTCTGTCCATTCGTTAGCTTCAGGGCCAGCATATCGCCTGCAAACTCAGCATTAATGATTTCGCAACCTGCAAACAAGACACCTCCTGAATTGCGAACCCTCGCCAGGGTATCTACCTTGCCTTCAGGAACATCTTCGCGGACTATCTGGTCCACGTATCCATTCCGTTCAAGAATCATGACTGCCGCATCCAGCGCAGAGTCTCCGCCACCCACCACTACGATCCGTTGTCCGTTGTAGTCCCCAATTTTTGGGTTCTTATAGTACACCTTCTTTGAATGAAGGTCATCCAACACAGAAAGCTTGCGTGGAAAATGGAGGAGTCCCACGGCAATTATTACCTTGCGGCACAGATACGAGCCCTTGTTGGTAACAACACGCTTCAGTGGATCTTCCTTCTCAATCTGCTCGGTATCCTCTATCTCTACCAGTTCCTCCTCAAAGTGGAACTGTACCAGAGAATCCAAGGCCTGACGAAAGACCCTGGCCGAGAGTTCGGCTCCTGTGATCCCATCCGGGAAGCCGGGTATATCGATAATTCGCTTTTCCGCATAAAGAAACTGGGGTTGTCCACCTGGACTGTCCTTAGCCTCGATTACGAGCGTTGTCAAACCTCGATGGGCCGTCGTGAGACTTGCCGCCATCCCGGCTGGCCCCGCCCCAATAATAACAACGTCCCAGTAAGGAATATTATTGAAATCAATATCTTTGTCGAGTGTTGTTACTTCGGAATCTTTCATGTTAGACTTCAATTAAGTTTCGAAATCGCTAATATACAAAGTAAATAAAGTATTTTCCGGGCTGATGATAGAACTTCATTATCTCCGGATCCCGATTCTGTTTTGAGCCCGTGAACGCATGTGTCATTAATTCTTCCTAAAATTTCCACTAAATTAATAAGAGCTTCACCGGGATCAGAGTCTCTTGAAGATCTTACTTTCGCAATTATCCTCATAGTTGAATCTTCAACCGGTTTCTCGTCTGGGTCAACAATCACAGTTTCCAGTGGCGGGTCAAGAAAAATCAGCGAGTCCACGGATCCATCTTTCAATAACCTTTTAATCTCTTCTTCAGAAAGTTTTTCGAAAAGCGATTCCATTCTTTGGCATTCGCTTTCACCCTGCACTAAATCTGCAGCCTTTGTCATTGCAGCCCACAAGGTATCAAAGGCTTCGTAATCAGGTAAAGATTGTGTGGAAATGATCTCAGTTAGAATTTGTTCTCTTTCCATGTACGCAGCCACTCCCTTTCTCCATTTTCCTTTTTCTTATCCTTCGACATTCGAAATTCCTTGTTCGTTATTCATTATTCGTAAATCCTTAATAGTCATTTGTCAGTCTTCTTGCCGTTTGAACCGTTTAAACAGTTCAAACTGATTGAACCGCTTTTTTCCCTTTGCGTTCTTTCTTGTCCTCGGCGCCTTCTGTCCGGAGAGCGCCCGTCTCTGCCACCTATTATCTGTTTTTCAAATCGTAATTCCCTGGCCCAGACCGCAGGGCGGATCGCACCAAGGCGGGCGCAAATCACAATATCATGTTCTAAATAAATCTTCAATATTCAATCTTCTACCCCTATCCTCCTCATGAATCAGTAAAATCCAATGGTCCTTTCATGTCCTTATTAAAACTTTCATGGCATGCATCACATGACTTTATCAGATTTTCAAATTCAAGATTTGCATTAATAGTGTCTTGTTCTTTACTGCACAGAATCAATTTATTTATGGCACTGTTAAATTTGTTGCCTAATACAGTAAACTCTTCTGAAACATCATTATTCTCAATCATATACAGTTTAACACAACTGAAGCCTATACCCTCTTTGAGTTCCTGAGTCCACATATCCATTTC
>JACZYU010000052.1 GCA_022570935.1 Planctomycetota bacterium
CTTAACCACTCCCGAAAGGAACGAGAACCGCTACTTTCTGGCAAGTCCTTAAGTCCTTCGATCTCCCGACCAGTCAGGCCGAGAATCGATCCTCGGGTGAATCTGGCTTCCATTGCGAAGGGGTACTGTTGGATGACTTGGTCAACAATCTCGTACGCATCGTCGAATTTTCCCATTAACTTCAGGACATTGCACAGTCCTAGTTTGTAGAAGAGCATATCTCGATCGTCTATGTCTTTTCGCGCTATGATTCCATAGTAAGTTTGCGATGCATCATCGAGTTTTCCTTGTCGCTTCTCTATTTCTGCTATCCCGGCTTGAGCTCTGGCCTTGTCAATGGCATATTCCGGCAATACTTGTCGTACTGGATTGATCAATCTGTTGTAAGCATCTTTAGCGTCTTCCATTCGCCCCATTCCCCGAAGATTGTCCGCAATGGCTGTGAGTACCACGGGTTTGTCCCTCCAGTATGGTATGGTTTCATAGGTTTTATTGGCCTTTACATAGTTACCTTGCTGAGAATACACGTCTGCTTCGGACGATTTTGCAATTTCGCTTTCTCCTAATTTTTCTGCTTGGACGAAAACTTTCAGTGCTTCGCCGTACTTCCCCACACGCTTTAGGTGATCCCCGTACTGGATAAGAGTCCAGATGTCTGAGGGATCAATGCGACGAGCTTCCTTGATACAAACCACTTCGAAATCAATTCTGAACATGTCAGCACATTGTTGGGCTATGTTGCAAAGTGACTTCACCGCGTATTTCTCTCCACCTGACAACGAAATCTGCTGTTGGACAAGTTCTCTTAGAAACTTTTCTGCCTTCGTATCGTGGCCCTGAGAGACGGCCAGTAAAATGGATTCAATTTGCTTTTTTACACTCTCGAAAGCACTGTGATTTCTAACAAATATATCTTTCTCATCGCGACGCTCAGGTTTGACCTCTTCCGTCAGATGCTCTGTCATTATCTCCTCTTGTTCTTCGTGGGGGAACAATATACGTGAGAGGTCTTGTCCTAGTGTAACTACTACAGCCCGAGTTTCAGGAGTGTGAAAGTGGAATGCCAGAAGATTCCATTTGGCCGTGAACTCGCGTCCGCTGCCAACTCTGAGGAGCCTCTTCATCTTACAGTTCTCTATCAGTGTTGCCCAGATCATTTGCCTAGACTCTGAACAGTGGCTAAATGCTGTTTCCTCAAGACTCAGCCAGATGTCGGTCAATCTATGGAGCAGTGGCTGCAGATCCACCAACTCGTCAAGAATAGATGCTACTGCCGAATAACCATGAGACAGAGCAGACTTAGCAAGGGCGACAGGAGAACGGGGATCTGCTAAGGGAGCAACGAGGAGGCGATTAAGGGCTTCTTCAGAGGACACGCGAGAACTGAAAGTCTCCTCTACATCCTCTAAAACTCTCTTCTCAAGAGACTTTTCAAGCCCCCCTAATGCCAGGCGAAGAAGAGAAACAGTCCGTGCTAGCCAATACTCTTGTGTTGCAGTCTCCAGAAGAGCGTCGGCGTCGGGACTTTCGATTTCCTTCCAGTCTTGCGCTGCTGAATAGAGATACCGAGCCTCGACTGAATCTTGCACCTCTCCCGCGACCACATTGAGGATGGAGTACTCGCTTGTTCCGGGTTTCGGAAGAAGAAGAACTCCCGCACTTTTCGAAGATATTCCAATCATTTAGTTTTTCCTTTAGGACGGCTTAAATGGCAAATGGCTATGGCTATGTCCATGTCCAGCTTCTCCTCTTTTCTCAGCTTCTTTCCGCGGACCGGTACTAAAGACTCAATTGCGTTTCTGTCAAAACCCTCGTAGATGTGAGCTTCAACAAAACTGTCGTTCTGACGGTTCTTGCCGTCAGACTCAATCAGGATCGCCTGCCAATTAGATTCGGTCTGCCCAGTTGAAAGACGGTCCGCCAGTTTCGCAAGAACAAGACTGTGCCGGTATTTCCAGCATGCCGAGTAACCAACCGGCAACTTGTCCCCGGCAACAATGTTATGATCTTTGACGAATTTGTAACTATTCGTTTCAAGAAAAGACGTTCGCTTGTCAATAGCAACAGAACGAAGTCTACAGTGTACGGTACCATAAGTGGGTAAACCCTCCTCGGATAAGGATAATGCACCATAAATAATGGAAGCTGCATAGCTTCCAAACAAAACTCCCCCTACCGCGCACCGATACCTATCATTGTCGTGATCTGTAGGCATTCGGATTTTGGCGCCCACCAGCCGCTCGTAGTTCGTATATAATGAGCTGGGATCCTCGAATAGGTCCCTCGCTACCCCTGCTGGCATAGAGACAACAACACCGGATTTCTTCTTTACCACATCTTCTAAAGTAATAAATTCCTTTGTACACCCGTTTGCACTGGCTAGCGATTGTGCAGTAACATACCTTGCATCCAAGGATTTCAGATTCTCACTGGTGCGACATGACCTAACATTCGGAGCACCGGCATCGGCTCTGCATGTGGGGCAATGCCGCATAGTGGCCGAGAGAGTATTACCACATTCGGAGCAGATATCCTTAGAACTTATAACTGGTGACACCATCGCCAATATCCCTTTCGCGCCTTGATCTGGAGGGCCGTCATGAACTCGACTGATTCTGATTCCCCACAGGAGATCAGTTTCAGAATCCTTTCTTCATTCAACTCGACCATGGTCTGTTCTCTCATTCAAATAATGATCTTTTTCGTTTTTTGTCATGAGTTTCCTGCATAAATTTACTCTGCTACTATTTTGATGGCCCAACAGGCAGAATAGGCATAATACTAAGGATTATAATACTCAGGTAACTGCTAAAATCAAGAGGGAAAATTATTAAACCTCTCCATGAGGGATGATGTCTTGCTGGTGACGGTCTGGTGACGCTGTTTTTAGGGTTTTAGAATCAGTAAGTACTTGATATTAAAAGAGATGTTAAAAGCCCGCGGGGGGAGTCGAACCCCCGACCTCCAGAACCACAATCTGATTACGCATGATATGCGAATGGTGTTTAAGGGAAATAATAAAATCACTTTGACAAACCCAGTTCTTTTCTGAGCTTGAGGTCTTTTACGCTATTTTTATTCCAGTAATCCACCATGACGGCATGTGTGCGTCTTGCTTTTGTTGTCAGTACTTTCGCATCTTTCCCTGAACCACTCTGATATGTCTCACTCCAGGACAGAATATCATATGGGAAATTCCGGTTGAAACGGATGGAAAGGGTTCTACCCAGAGATGGGTACGTTACCGTATACTGAGAGATACCCCCCCTATTCCCGTCCTGCGTGTTTGTCAGTTCTGCAACGGCATTCTCCACCCCTAAATCAATCATGCGCAATGTAGTGAAAAAACTTCCGGGGATCATTTCGATTTCTCCTAACGGAAGAGTCTTGGGGTCAATTCGTATACGCGTCCAGATTTCATCCTCCAGGTGCGCATATGGTATGGTTACGTCCTTATCTCCTTCCTTTTCAAAATACGAATATTGCTTAACCTTATAGTGGTCTCCCTCAAAATTATACTGGAGATAGACATGACCGCACCAGTCCTGCCTTGTAGTTGATACCTTTAATGTTTTGCTGAACGGCTGTTGTTCTGAAGGAATCGGCGTAAATACGGACTTCATCATAGAGTAGTCATATATTCCCGTATTAAACCTCTTGATAAGGTTGAGCTTTAAGATGGGTATGCTCTTCTCCCGGGATGCCTCATAATCTGATTTTACTTGTATATCGGGAAGAAATGGTTCGGTAACAAATATTAAAATGGCATGTCCGGGATGGACTTCGCCATATCGGCTCTGTTCGAGTTCGAAGCGAGTTATTTCAGCACCATAATTATACCAGTATGAATGGAAGTCCTTTTCTTCCGGTAATGATAAAGCTACGGACGTATAATTTAAAAACACTATGAACAGTGTAGTCAATTGTATTATGCATTTTAACTTGAACTTGAACTTCAAAATCATTTCTCCATCATATGCCAATAAAACGACATGGTCAAGCTGAAACTGTCAAATGAAATATGTGATTATACACATCACAAAATAGTTTTCTGGAAAAAACCGAAAACTATTTTGCCCTCGCCTAAGGCGAGCAGGCGAGTAAAGTCCTCGGCGCCTTTTGTCCGGGGAAAGTCCTCGGCATTTTTCAGTCCGGGGATAACTGCAACCAGGATTTGTTTTTTGAGAAAACCAAAAACCAAATCGGTTTTAGTATAATAGCCCCGGGAAGTCTTGAATCACCTTCTAAATATATAATAAAATATTTGGCATATCTACATGAGTCCAGTAGCATAATTTTTGAGCATTTACGAAGTTTACTCGCGATCATGAAGACTTTTTTTAAGCACAGGGCCGACCAACATAGACTGCTCCACCAATCTGTAGAACAGCTTACCACGAGAACGAGATGTTCTACGGTTGAACCGGAAAGTATATTCGTCAAGATAATACTCAAGATGAAAAGGTTCTACACGACCTTGATAAGTTCCCAACAACCAGCGTTTGATCAGTGCGGCAACACGGTTGACCTTAGGCAACAAATTCTTCCCCAAAGAGGCATCTTTGCGGATAATTTCGTGAGTGTAGCCAAGTTTGGACAATCCAGCATACCCTATCCATCCATCCGTTTGTACAATACTGCCAGGTTCAATACCCTCCTTAATAGCTCTTTCCAGACTGGGGCTGGACGCATCCGATACCAGCTTAAGTCGAATCCGCGCGATTTTTCCTCCTTTAAGCCCTACCATGATCACAGCCAAAGTTTTACCTTCAACTCCTCGTCCACGTTTTCCAGGCTTCTCACCACCTATATAAATTTCGTCAACCTGGACTGTACCGGAAAGACTATCTCGACTTGGGCGTACCATAGCGCGTCGAAGCTTATGCAGCAATGTCCAAGCAGTTTGATAACAGCCAAGATCAAGCACTCGTTGCAATCCTTTTGCGTTCGTCCCGTATTTTTGACTGGTCAAATGCCAGATAGCCCAAAACCAAAGACGCAATGGCATCTTAGTATCTTGAAAAATAGTTCCAGTGATAACGGAGGCTTGAAAATTGCAATGACTACACTGAAACAAACATCTCTTTGTCAACCATGCTTTCCTATGTTTACACCGGGGACAGCAAAAGCCTTCCGGCCACCGAAAATCGACCAAATATTCAAAACATGCTTTTTCTGTGACAAAGCGTTCTGCAAATTCAAGCAAAGTTTTCGGATAATCCTCCATAGGGTCATATTATGCTCGCGCCTCCTACTGGAGTCAAGTAGATATGCCAATAAAATATTTAACAAGTTGCAGTAAATCAGGTATACTGATCAACGTAAAAAGTGCCTACCCGCCAGCCATTCAGTTCGCCAGCCCGACAAGGCTGTTCTGGCGGGGGCAGAAAGTTTAAAGTGAGCTAAAGTTGTGGCAGAAAGCACTCTCTTCAAGGAGGGCAGTTCCTGGTTATAATTTAGGAATTCAGGGATTAATTGATTTATCACTCAATTCCTTAATTCTTCAATTTATTCAAGTTTTTAACTTTAGACACTTTAGACACTTTAGACACTTCCCGTCCGAACGGCTTGCCGGGGGCGGGCAAACTTGGTTGCCTGCCCGACTGGCGGGCGGCTGCGCCACTCTATGATTGTAATATGGAAAGAGCAAGACCTGCAGGGTATTTACATACAGGATTAAATAGATACGAGGTATTTGATTTTCACGAGGATGGATTAGGAAAGCTAAAGTCTTTTATAAAGAGGAAGAAACTGCCTTTCAGTTTTCATGTACCCTTCTTCAGACCTTCATATTTCCCCCACATTGGTGTAACTACATTTTTCCTTAATGACGACCCCAATAAAAGAGCCCTCTCTTTTAAACTAATCAACAGCACTATGCATTATGCAAAGGGATGGAAGGCTGATTTTGTCGTGACACACCTCACCTGGATGGAGGATTCAAAAAACAGAAGAAAGGTAATGAAACTTGCACTTGATACAAAATCAAAATTCTGTGATTTAGCGGACAAGTACGATTTGCTCATTAATGTAGAGTTCGGCGGATACTCGGGTTTTTTTCACGAACCGGCACAATTTGTAGAGTTTGTTAAAGATCATCCTTTGTTAGGTATCTGTATTGACATAGGCCATACATTCCTTATATCCGGAATACGAAACCGTAACTTTTTCAAAGATATAGAAATTATGGCGCCACATACTAAATCAATACATATATGGAACACAAAAGGGCTGGATCACAGCAAAAAGCATAATCACGTACCGGTTCATCCTTCACAGAAAACAAAAGATGGATGGATAGATATAAAGAAAACCCTTGAAATAATATTATCACATAATAAGGAGTGTGATATAGTATTTGAATATAATCATACCTACTACGATAATATACCAAAAGAAGTCAAAGAAGGTATGGAGTGGGTTAAGGGAATAGTGAACAGAACATGAAAAACAGAGATTTCAGGGTTTTATTTATCAACTGCAATACAATGATGGATGTCCTTCTGCCTGTCGGGCTTTCCCTGATATCCGCATGCCTTAAAGAAAAAGGGTTTGGAGTAAAGTTATTTGACACTACCTTTTACAAGACGGCAACTGAGACCGGAGACGAAGCAAGGGCAAAAACCCTTCAGGTAAGAAAAACAAACCGTGAAGAATTCGGTCTGGTATATAAAGATGCCGATATGTTCGACGACCTAAAAGAAATGGTAGAAGAGTACAAGCCGGACATCATAGGCTTGTCCTGTATAGAGTGCACTTACGAACTTGGTATAAAAATGCTCAAGAGTATAAGGCATTATTATAACGTTCCCATGATTGTGGGAGGTATCTTTGCTACTTTTGCTCCGGAAGAAATTATTGCTGAAGATTGTGTAGATATGGTGTGTGTGGGAGAAGGCGAATATGCCCTTGTTGAGTTGTGTACAAAGATTACTGAAAAACAGGATATAACTTCTGTACAAAATATGTGGGTTAAGAAGGACGGCAAGATTTTCAGGAACGGGATTAGAAGGCCAGTCAACCTTGATGAACTGCCGTTTCAGGACTGGACGATATTCGAACCCAGGCGATTTTATAAGCCGATGGGTGGAAAGATCTCTATGACGGGTACGTTTGAAATGAATAGAGGGTGCCCTTACAGTTGCCGGTTCTGCAGTGATTACGGACTTAATAAACTTTATGCAAATAACGGAGGATATTATAGGGAGAAAAGCATCAAAAGGCTTATTGACGAGATGAAGGAGAAAAAGGAGAGATACAATCTGGAATTTGCATATCTGGTAGCAGAGAGTTTCCTTACAACTAAGAAGGAGAGAATAACAGAATTTATCGAACGTTATAAGGAAGTGAATATACCATTCTGGATTGAGGCAAGGCCTGAATCAATTAATGAAGAAAACATTAAACTCCTTGAATCTTCAGGTTGTGAAGGGATAAGCCTTGGTATTGAAAGCGGCAATATGAATCTGAGGAAAAACCTCCTGGGCAGAAATATGACAGATGAAACAATCTTAAAGGCATTCAAGATTCTCGAAAAGTCCAGTCTCAGGATAAGCGCTAATAATATTATAGGCTTCCCGACAGAAACCAGGGAGAACATTTTTGAGACCATCGAGCTTAACAGGCATATAAATGTACCGGGTGTTATGGTTTCACTTTACAACCCTTATAAAGGCACCGCCCTTCGCGAATATTGTGATGAAGAGGGACTTATGCAAAAAGGATCTTATGCCGGTGATTACAGATCGGAAACAGTATTACACATGCCACAACTTTCCAGAGAGGAATTGCTTGGGCTACAGAGAACGTTCCCTTTATACGTCAGGTTCCCCAAAAGTGAATGGCCAAAGATAAGAAAATGCGAAGGCAACGGCCAGGAAGCAGAAGCCCTGTATGAAGAATTATCCCGTGAATACACAGGGAAATATTTATAGGCTATTCGTAATATAGGTATTTTTTAACAATTCCTGTACGTGTCTGAATTGTCGACTAGCTCTATTTTATTAGCTGAAAAAGTCCTTGACCAGGCGTATTCAATAGTACAATATTATACGTACAGGAGGAAAATAATGGATACCAAACTTACTTTAAAATTGGATTCTGAAATCATTAGTGAAGCAAAATCTTATGCCAAAGACCACAATTCAAGTTTGTCAAGACTTGTTGAAAAGTTTTTAAGAAATTTAACCAGGCAAGATGTCAAAACAATGACATCCCCATTAGTTCAAGAACTATCTGGAATCATGGAAAAACGCCAACTTACTGATGAAACAGACCGGTATAAATATCTAATGAAATAAGACTAGAAAATGATTAGCAATAGTGATATTTCCGGGGCAATGACCATCCAACTGGAAGAAGTATTTGATCAATTGCCGCAGATGCCTGAGTTTATTAAAGATATCCGGAGGGCACCCACAAGGAACTTCACTTTATCACCAAAAGAAACCGTTCTCGCCTTAAAAAACGCACTTCGTTATATCCCTGAAAGATGGCACACAAAACTGGCGCCTGAATTTTTAGATGAGTTGATCACTGCCGGCCGGATATACGGATATCGCTTCAGGCCTGAAGGCAACATCAAAGCCAAACCTGTTGATCAATACAACGGCAACTGTATCGAAGGAAAAGCCTTTCAGGTAATGATCGATAACAATCTTGATTTTGATATTGCGCTTTACCCTTATGAACTGGTTACCTATGGTGAAACCGGACAGGTCTGTCAGAATTGGATGCAGTACAGGCTTATCAAACTGTATCTTGAAATGATGACGCGGCACCAGACACTGGTTGTTGAATCAGGTCATCCACTCGGTCTGTTCGAATCTGCGACTGAGTCACCGCGAGTAATAATTACCAACTCCCTTATGGTGGGCTGCTTTGATGATCAGAAAAACTGGCACAGAGCAGCGGCGCTCGGCGTAGCAAATTACGGTCAGATGACGGCAGGTGGATGGATGTATATCGGACCGCAGGGTATTGTTCACGGAACATACAGTACTATTCTGAATGCCGGCAGACTCAAACTCAACATTGCTGGAAACAGGGACTTAAGGGGATATCTATTTGTATCTTCCGGCCTTGGTGGAATGAGCGGCGCCCAGGGCAAAGCAGTAGAGATTGCAAATGGCGTCGGCATCATCGCCGAGGTTGATTATTCAAGAATTCAAACAAGATACGATCAGGGCTGGATTCGTAGAATCGTAGATGATCCTGCCGAAGCATTCAGCCTGGCAGGGGAATACCAACAGAAGAAAGAAACTCTGGCCATCGCATTCTACGGAAACATTGTAGACCTGCTTGAATATGCGGTGAAAGAAAAGATTAGCATCGACTTGTTATCCGACCAAACCTCATGTCACGCAGCTTACGAAGGAGGATATTGCCCTCAGGGACTGACCTTCGAAGAGCGTACGAAACTGTTAAGGACGGATAATGCAAAATTCAGAGAATATGTGGACAGGTCGTTGAAACATCACTTTGAGCTGATTAAATCTATGGTCGACAGAGGGGTGTTCTTTTTCGACTACGGGAACAGTTTTTTAAAGGCGGTCTTTGATACCGGCGTTAAGGAAATCTGCAAAAACGGTAAAGATACTACTGACGGATTTATCTTCCCCTCTTATGTCGAAGATATTATGGGCCCGATGTTTTTCGATTACGGCTACGGCCCGTTTCGATGGGTTTGCCTCAGTGGCAAGAAGGATGATCTTGCCGAGACTGATAAAGCGGCAATGGCATGCATCGATCCAAAAGCAAGATTTCAGGATAAAGATAATTATATCTGGATTAGAGATGCAGATAAACATGAACTTGTCGTAGGCACACAGGCCAGGATAATATATCAAGATGCTAAGGGCAGAACGAATATTGCACTCAAATTCAATGAAATGGTCCGTCAGGGATCAATAGGGCCGGTGATGATTGGCAGAGACCATCATGATACAGGAGGCACTGACTCACCGTTTAGAGAAACATCAAACATAAAAGACGGCAGTAATATAATGGCAGATATGGCAACACAGTGTTTTGCCGGAAACGCTGCCAGAGGAATGAGCCTGGTCGCCCTGCACAATGGCGGTGGAGTCGGTATTGGAAAGGCCATAAACGGCGGTTTTGCTCTCGTATTGGACGGAAGCGAAAGAGTTGATCGTATTATCAGACGGGCAATATCCTGGGATGTAATGGGCGGTGTTGCCAGAAGAAGCTGGGCTAGAAATGAGAATTCGATTGAAACCAGCATTAAATACAATCATGAGCGAAAAGGGTTCGACCATATTACGCTTCCCTTTATTGCAGATGAAAAACTCATCCAAAATCTGGTCTCTGAAGCATTTGAGAAAAAAAGAAGTTCTCACGCGGAGCCGCAAAGAACGCTAAGAGAACGAAATTTAAAGAAAAAAAATAAAAGATAATAGTTTTTTCCTTTGCCCCGCCAAAGCTGAGCTTAGCTCTTTGAGCGTGGCTTTGTGTTCTCCGTGCTTGTCAGGGGAACTTCGTGTGAGGAATAATAAAAAGGTGAGCATATGAGTGCGCCAAGCAAAGCTAATATAAGCAAGCTGGACAATCCAGCCCGTGTAACGGCTAACCACCGGCACGGAACTGAACCATGCGTGTGGAGGAGGCAACGAATCATGCGAAGCCATGGGGAGGGCAGAATGTCAGCCGCAACGCAAGTGAAGGTATTGAGCCCCGAAATTAACCTTGTTGCACTGGGTCAAGGGTTTCATTTCCTGGAAACCAAAATCGGGACACACGTTAAAGGTGAGAGTGTTACTGACGTGCCGGGGTCTGAGTCCGTGGCGGGCAAGCGAACTGTTTATATTGGAACTTGGGAGAACCGAAGCGCACCAACTGTAAGCTTCCAAGAAGCCGAAGAGGCAACAAGGAAGTATGGTGTTTCGGTAGTCGGACTGATTCATAGTAGAGGCGTAAACAGGGTAATGCCTGAAGAGTCCCGGAATATAGGGGCACTCGAAGGGATCAGCAGTACAACGCAGAGAGATGAGGGCTGTCATGCCATACACTGATATAGGAGAAACATGGCAGAAATTATCACTCATATCCGGTCATGCCCGAAGAGACCCTGACTTTCAGTTTACGAGCCTTGCTCATTTACTGAATGTTGAATATCTTCGGGATTGCTACAAAAGCCTGAACAGGAATAAGGCAGTAGGAATTGATAACGTAAGCTGGGAAGAGTACGGTAGGAATTTGGAGGAAAATCTGGTGCTGTTAGTTTCAAAGCTGAAGCGTAAGAAATACAAGCCGATAGCAGCGAGGCGGGTGTATATTCCGAAGAGCGAGACGGAAAAACGTCCACTCGGAATATCAGCATTAGAGAACAAGATAGTAGAACGTGGGATCACGTGGATACTTGAAAGCATATATGAGGAGGATTTTCTGAACTGTTCGTATGGATTTCGTCCAAAGAGAAACAGTCATCAAGCATTAAAAGAACTGAATGACTTGATAATGTTTCAGCCGGTAAACCACATTGTAGAGGCGGACATAAAGGGATTTTTCGATAATGTGTTGCATGAAAAGCTCATGGAAAGTATCCGAATAAGAATCAAGGATACGACACTGTTAAATCTGATAAAGAAATTTCTGAAAGCCGGCTATGTTGATGATGGTATATTGGTCAAATCGGATACCGGAACGCCGCAGGGCAGTATTCTAAGCCAGATGCTGGCTAATATCTTCCTGCACTATGTACTGGACACATGGTTCGAGACCACTGTCAAAAGCCGTGTGAGAGGGTTCTGTGAAATCGTCAGGTATGCAGATGACCTTGTCTGTGTAGTGCGCTATGCGGACGATGCCAAGCTAATAGAGCGAGGGCTGCAAAACCGATTCAATAAGTACGGTTTAGAAATACATCTGACAAAGAGTCGGAATATAAGTTTCGGACGATTTGAACGGGAGAATGCCAGGACACAGAACCGCAGAGCCAATACTTTCGATTTTCTGGGATTTACTCACTACTGCGATAGGTCAAGAAGCGGCAGTTTCAAAGTAGGCCGTAAGACCGGTCGCAAGAAATACTCTGCAAAATGCAGAGCAATGAATACGTGGCTTAAGGCGATAAGAAATCAGGTCAAAACCAAAGAATGGTGGAAAACCCTGAAGGCAAAGCTGCGAGGACATTTTCAGTATTATGGAGTTAGTGAGAATTATAACGGAATTGTCAGGTTCTATAAATTTACATTGAGAGTAGTGCGTAAATGGATGAACCGGCGAAGTCAGAAGAGGACAATGAGTTGGGTTGATTTCACAAAATATCTTGACCATTACCCGCTGCCGAAACCGAAAATAGTGCATAGCTTTTACGGATCACCTGTAAGGTGAGTTGGACTGAAGAGCCGGATGTGGGAGGAGCAGCCGACAAGGCTATAGTCTAACTGGTGAAAGTCCAGTCATGTTAATTGCCCATGTTGAACATGTAGTGATGCCACATCCTGAATAGGGTAACCATTCAGGCTATGCGTGGTGTAAATAAGGCCTGGCCGCCCAGAAATGTGGTGGGAGCAACCTGAAGGTCGAGCGAGTATAGGAGCCTGAAGATAAACGAATGATTGCAGCCCCGAAATCACGGCTCCCTGCTGAAGTTGCAAAAGAAGGGACAGCTCCGTGTGCCGAACGTGTTCCCGCAAATGTGAGGCTAGTATCTCTGAGGAAGAAAGGGGTAATTGCACTCAGAGAACACGGCGGGGAATGGATCCAAGCACCTATACAAAGACTGTAGAGATAATGTCGGGAAAGACCATTTACCAGCAGGGACTCGTATCAACCTGCAAAGACCGGGCATACAAGGGAAAACCGAGATGTCGGGAGGTATTTGGTCTGGCGCATGAGCCAGTATGAGCTAAGAAGATCGGGTAATGCCGATCGAGACAGTGCATGACACTGTTTCAGATGAGGTAACGCCTCTGATGGGCAAAGGGGCTCTCGGTGAGTAGTGGGTATCGGCAGGATACACGACCGGACACAGAGAGGAAAGAAAGTGTATCCCTTGCAGGATATCGAACTGAGGGTATAACTTTGTTGTTTAGGGGAGCATGCAAACGAGTGCTTAATCTTCAAATGACAGAGGAAGGTTCCTTGGGGAATGTGGCTGCTGCCGCCAACCGGACTCGGGAAATCCGACTGTCCGGGATGAGAGGGGGGCTTGCGGAAACGTGGCTATGGATGAGGCTAAACGGGCACGTAAAGCGGAAACGCCGAAACAGCCAAGCGGAAACCTAATGTGTGCGCACCGTATTTCTACCCGACAAACCACAAGTCCGGTTCTGTGAGGGGCATTGAAGTTTCTCACATGTTTGTTTGAATATTAATCGAAATATGGAGGAACCATATTATGTCTACTCGACAAAAACAAGATTTCGAAAACCTGATTAAGAGTGTAAAACAAGCAGGGAAAATTCGTCGAGGGGAAATGAAGGCTAATAGGACATTCAAGTTTAAACCTGCTGACATTAGAAGTATTCGTCAACGTTTTCACAAATCACAGTCTGAGCTTGCCATGATGATTGGCGTAAGTGTTTCTACTCTACAAAATTGGGAACAAGGCAGGAGGAAACCGGAAGGTCCCGCACGGGCATTACTTAAAATAGCCTCTGAAAATCCTAAAGCAGTTGTTAAATCTTTAAGTGCTTAATTAGGTTTCAGCAAGTCAAGTGAAGCGCAGTAACTACCTTTTTACCGCTACCAGAGATTTCATTGTGTCTGTTACAGGCTTTGTCTGTATCCGTATATATAAACTCAATACCTCGTGATTCTAATTCTTTCTTAACATCAAAGCTCACCTTCATAGTTCCATATCTCCCAGTACCCAGAATAATCACATCCGGCTTTGCATTCAGTATTTCTTCAATATCTTCGACCTGAAGATAGTGTCCCTCTTTCCTCCACCATGAGGAGTTAACATGGTCGTCGTAAATAATAACGTCACTTGTATACACCTTGCCATCAATCTCTATCCTGCCAAATTCGTATGACTTTATCTTCACAGAATTTAGCTCCCTTCGGTCGCTAATTTCCCTGCCTGTCGGCAGACAGGTTGGTTTTGCCCGCTCGGCTAAACCGTTCGGGCGGGCTTTGCAAAATTAAATTTTGTTAAAAAAGAACAAAACTTTGGAATCCCAAAACAGTTAATGAGCTTCGGAATTTCTACAACACCTATTTTTGCTTTTTCAATTTCTCGTATATCCGGGTTTCCCTATCCGCCTTTTTGTATAAGCCGGCTTTTTTGTATACCACACTAAGTTGATGGTGAATCCTGGAATCTTTAGGCATTAATTCAACTGCTTTATTTAATTCGCTTATTGCATCCCTGAACATTTTACTGCCTTCATAAGCCATCCCAAGTTTATAGTGCACACCAGCCCTTTTTTTTGTCTGAGTTTCCGGAAGCAGCTTCAGGGCGGCCTGGTATTCTGCTATGGCCTTTTCAAACATACCCTGCCTGTAATAAACCAGGCCAAGATTATAATGGGCCTCTGACATATCAGGGTCAATTTCTACTGCCATCCAGAACTCATCCGCGGCATCATCGTACATCCTTCTCTTTGAATACAACGTTCCGAGACTGTAATGTGCACGAGCATTCTCCGGCTCTATTTCTATCAACTTCCTGTACGCATCAATTGCATCGTTAATCATCCCTTTTTCAGCATAAGCGCTTCCTAGTTCACTGTAATTTTGCGTTTCCGTAAGTTCGTAGTCGATTTTCTCCCCGTATTTTTTAATACATTCATTGAATATTTCCAGACTGA
>JACZYU010000198.1 GCA_022570935.1 Planctomycetota bacterium
TTTGCCATGTTTACCGGTATGGCAAATCCAATTCCCTGATAACCGCCAGAACGGGTGAAGATTGCAGTATTGATGCCTATAACCTCTCCATCAATGTTTAATAATGGGCCTCCACTATTTCCGGGATTAATCGCTGCGTCGGTCTGAATGAAATTTTCATAGTTTGCTATCCCCACTCCAGACCTGCCAATCGCACTTACCACACCAACTGAGACGGTATGATTGAGGCCAAAAGGGTTGCCAATTGCAATCGCCCACTGCCCCTGTTTCAAAATATCAGAATCTCCCATCTTTGCGGCTACCAAATTCTCTCCCTCAATCTTTATTACCGCCAAATCTGTCTGTTCGTCTGTTCCCACAATTTCCGCGTCAAATTCTCTCTTGTCACTGAGTGTAACCTTCAACTCGTCCATATCCGCAACAACATGATTGTTGGTCAGGATGTACCCTGTTCCATCATCGATCCTGACTATTACACCGGAACCAAGGCTTTTTGTCTTGAACTCTCCCTTTGGCGGCCCTTTTGGCATAAACTTGTCAAAAAAATCATCGAACGGACCTCTCTTTCTGTCACGTCTGTTACCAAACTCATCGCCATGGTACCGTCTTCCCGTCGAAGGATGTTTGAAAACCTTTACAGTAGTGATAGACACAACTGACAATTTGACTTTCTCGGAAACAAGCACTAGAGACTGTTCTAATTCTCCAGACGCTTTAACACTGCCCGTTGAACCCACGAATCCCAGGATTAGTGATAGAGCAAATATCATAATCATCAGTGTCAAAAAATGTTTTCTAATATTCCATCTTTTACTGTACACAAAGACCTCCTTTTAGGTATAAGAACCCGAATTAAATGTATAATAATTAGTACTTTGAATTAACTTAATAGTAGTATAATCTGGTGTCAATATCAATATGATAATCGTTACTTATTCGTTTATATAAAAGGGTATCCTGGTTTAAAATTTATTTCTTTAGAATCTCACCATTCACAACGCCCTCATGCTTACCATCTTTAATAGTTAGTTTTCCATTTACTAAAACATGCTTGATGCCTTTAGAGTAATTATGCGGGTTTGTAAATGTTGCTTTTTCTGTAATTGTTCCCTGGTCAAAAATAGTTATATCAGCAGAAAGCCCTTCTTTTAAAACCCCCCTGTCCTTAAGTCCCAGCTTTTGAGCAGGGAATCCGGTCATTTTATATATAGCCTTCTCTATAGAAAAAATAGGGGTTTCATTAACATACTTCCTTATTACTCTTGAAAACGTACCGTAACCCCTTGGATGCGGTTTCCCGTAGTTTAAAACTCCTTTTAGAGAGCGAAGTGAACTGTCAGAGCCTACCATTACAAAATCCCAATTAAGTATTTTGGCCAGGTTTTCCTCTGACATACTAAAGAATATAACGCTTACCCTGCAATCTTCTTCATATAAAAGATCGAGAACAAATTCTAAAGGTTGTATTCTTAATACCGTCGCAATCTCTGCAATCGTTTTTCCTTCATAGCTTCTGTTCTTCTTATTAAACACAGATGAAATCATTATAGTTCCCCAAAACTCATGGCTTTGGCCTTCGTGCTCCATTTCTTTGATAATGCGTTTCCGGAGAAGAGGATCACCCAATCTTTTTTTCTCTTCGACCGTTCCCCCCTCGTATACCCAACTTGGTAAAATTACATCCAGGTCTGTTGCTGCTGCAATATAGGGGTACCGATCACATGTGATGTCTATACCTTTAGACCTTGCATCGTCAATCAGCTTTTTTATTTTGTCTATTTTCCCCCAGTTTTTCTTCCCCCATGTCTTAATGTGGGAGACTTGAGTATTTACTCCACTCTCTTTAGAAATATTTATAGCTTCGCTCAAGGCGGCTTCTATTTCATCTCCTTCATCTCTAATGTGTGTTGCATATATACCATTGTACTCTTTGACTATTTTGCATAATTCTATTAATTCAACGGTCTTTGCATAACATCCCGGTGGATAGATCAATCCGCTCGACATACCAAAAGCGCCAGACTCCATCGCATCTCGTAATTCTTTTTCCATTTCAGCAAGTTCATTCTTATCCGGCTCACGGTTTTCATATCCCAACACACAGGCGCGGATGTTGCCATGGCCAACCAGGAATCCCCTGTTAATAGAACTCGTCGCTTCATTCGCCCTTTTAAAGAAATCCTCAGCCGTTGCCCAGTTTATATCCAGTCCGAATTTGCGAAATCCTTCTCTTTTATTTTCAAGTAACGGGCCCTTTAGCGGGAATGCAGATATACCACAGTTTCCACAAATCTCCGTGGTAACACCATCATGGATTTTGCTTTCACTCTCCGGGCTAACCAGCCAGAAAAAATCACTATGTGAATGGATGTCGATAAATCCCGGCGCAACCACGCAGCCTGCTGCATCTATAATGCGGCAATCAGACAGGTTATCAATACTGCCGATATAAGTGATCTTATCATCTTGAATGCCAATATCTGCCACCCTTCCGGCGCAGCCTGTCCCATCAACTACAGTGCCGTTTTTGATTATTAGATTGAAATTGCGTGACATTGAATGATCTCTATGAAAATAACTGTGCAAAGCTAAGCAGGATTTCAAATTGTTAAAACACTAAACCTGGACGAGTCAGCCGCTAAGAACGCCCCTGTGGGCAACCCAAGGTCCGCCCCAGGCGGGAACCAAACAGGAATAAATAAATTACAAAACTCAAATCACAAATTACAAACAAATATCAAATAATAATGTCCGCCTGCCTGTCGGCAGACAGGAATGACCAAAATCAGACTTCGGCGAGCTCAGTCGAGCCGTTTGCTCGCCCTGTTAAATATATCTTTGTATTTTATTGGTCTTTGTGAAAAATGTAACTTTTGAAAGTTGTTGTAAAGACCTCATCCAAATAATTTAACAGGGTAAAGGATTTTGTGTTTGTTTATTGGTATTTGTTTGTTATTTGCCCGCCTGCCGGCGAGGCAGGGAATTTGTTATGAAAGGGGTCTATCAGCTTAGTGTATCCATCATTCGCTGAGCATTGATGATTTTGTTGTGCCAAGAAAAGAATCAACATCTTTGTGCAATAATTCCATATCTTTTTTTAATGTACGGTTATGTAAGGCGTTATGGCTTTTGTTAAATGTATAGCATCCCGAAACACACACAACAAATGCAAGAAACATAATAATATATTTTTTTGTGATTTCAAATAATTTCAATGTTTCTCCGAGACACATAATTGATGAATTTTCAATCTTCTTCTTTTCTCCTTCTTGATGAGGGAATTTTCATACTTCTTCGATATTTAGTTACCGTTCTTCGCGCTATATCGCTCCCCAATTCTCTTAATTTGGCAGCAATCTCCTCGTCACTTAAGGGGTTTAATTTATCTTCTTTATTTACTATTTTAGCCAGTTTTTGTCTCGTAGCTTCCCATGTTTCCATGTTGCCATCCGCATTCATAAACCCTCCGGTAAAGAAAAATTTTATCTCGAAAATTCCTTTGGGAGACTGCATATACTTATGGGCTATAGCGCGGCTTACGGTTGATACATGAATTCCTACCGCATCTGCAACATCCTGCATCTTTAAGGTCCGAAGGGCAAGGATTCCTTCTTCAAAAAATTTCTCCTGCATCTCTACGATTTTGACTGCTACCTTGTACAACGTGCTTTTTCTTTGTTCAATAGCATCTATAAGCCAT
>JACZYU010000199.1 GCA_022570935.1 Planctomycetota bacterium
GTTATATTGCTTTTATTGTTTGATTTTAATGGTTATGCCCAAAATACGTCTCTTTTAGTATGGGCTATCGGGTGGCCGGTAATAGTAACAAGTTTACTGTTAACCTCACGCCTTTTTTGTGGTTTATGTCCTTTTTATGCAATTGCAGAAATGGTTCAGAAAATATTAAACCTCAGGCTAAAATTGCCCAATTTTATAAAAAGGCAGGGACCGTACATTGGAGTGTTTGGTTTTGCATTGATAGTGTGTTCTGAACATATAACGGATATGCTGAATTATCCACTGGCTACAGCTATCCTATTACTATCGATTATGGGATTTACTGTGGTTTTTTACGTATTGTACGGTAGCGCCTCATGGTGTAGGTATATTTGCCCTCTTGGTCTGATGAATGGTATTTATTCTAAACTTTCGATAATTGAAGTCAGGGCTAATACTAATGTTTGTTACTCTGAATGTAAATATCCCGCTTGTTATAAAGGAACAGATGAGGAAAAAGGCTGTCCAATGAATTTAGGGGTGTTTAATATGTATACTAATGAAGACTGCACCCTATGCGGACAATGTATAAAGAACTGCAAGTATGACGCTGTACACCTTAACCTTAGAGTTCCTGCGGCTGAGCTTGTTCGGGATTCAGGGCTTAATTCATATAGAGAAGGGTCTGCCTTTGCAATTGCCTTCTTTATTCCAATGCTTATTGCAGTCGTGCTGGCCATCAATCTTCGAAAATTGTCTCTGTATCATCATTTCTCCACAAAAATAAACAGTGAAGTTCTACACTATACACTTATCTGCATATCTTTTTACTTTTTATGTCTTGGTCTTATTTGGCTTGGTGCTATAGCTCTTAAAAAATCTAGTTCGGAAGAATCTGCACTTGTAAGACTAGTGTGGTACACATGCACTTTTATTCCAATTGCATTTGCAGGAGAGTTCTCCAACCATATTATTACATTTATCAACGGTTTTGGCCAAATCTTGCCAGTGGTAAATTTACATTTTGGTTCATATGAGTTTAGTATCTTGAATCAACAGGCCTCTACAGAAATGGTTAAACTCCTCCAAATAATGATAATTATAACGGGTACAGTAGCTTCAATATTTATTGGCAAAAAAGTTGTTAAGAAGATTACTAAAACACAAGGTTGGAATAGGTTTTGGTCGATATACTTTGTAAATTTTGTTTTTTGTGGTCTATTCATATTTATCTTCATAATGAGAGATTGACTATTAACCGTGCGGAAATAACAATAACATAGCTTACCCCTAACCCGAACGAGTCGGAATTATAATATTGAAGGATTAAGGAATTCCTGAATTCCACAATTCCTAAATTCTTTGACATAATTGGTCATTATTTTTGTTAAGAGACTATTATCCGCATGTCCCGGCAATTGTTTTCTTTTATAAAATGAGGAGAAGAAAAAAATGTTTATTTCGATAAAGACTCATATCATTTTATAAATGATTTAAATAGATTGCTTTATATTTCTTCTATATAATACAACTCTTATTTTGAATTTATAAATTTTAAGAATGTATACGGTCATGAAAAAAATAAAATTAGCCTCATCTATATTTTTACTGGTGTTATTAATCTGTTCATTTGCCAATGCCCAGGGCCATCAACCTGTGGATGAGAATTGGTATAAGGCGCAGGATTTAGAGAAGCAGGGTAAATATATTGATGCGGCAAAGATGTATGAAAAATCTGCAGAGGCAGAAAAGACAAGTCCCGATCAGGGAAAGTCAAACCTGGCCACTGACTTAAACCGGGCCGGTTACTATTACTCTTTGGCCGGTCAATATAACAAGGCTGTCAAGTATCTTGAAGAAGCCCTGACTATATTCAAGAAGCTGGGGCAGGAAGATAAGGTTGCCACATGTCTCAGCCATTTTGGAGGTATTTATAAATCTCTGGGGCGGTATGACAGCGCCCTGGAATATTATGAAAAGGCTTTAGAAATTGATAAGAGATTGGGGATGGAAGATAAAGTTGCTATTCGGTTAAGTAACATTGGCGATTTTTACGACTCTCAAGGCCAATATGAAACGGCCATAGAATATCTTGAAGATGCTTTAGAAATAAATAAAAAATTGGGAATGGAAGCTGTCGTTGCCATTCGGCTCAACAACATTGGCAGGGTTTTCGAAACCCAGGGCAAATATGGTAGAGCCATCGAGTATTTTGATAGAGCCTTAAGCATAGACAGAAAGCTGGAACAAGATGATAAAATTTCCACAGATCTCAACAACATTGGTAATATTTATAAATTCAGAAAACAATATGACACGGCCATCAAGTATTATGAAAATGCTTTAGATATTTACAGAAAGCTGGAGCAGGAAGATAAAGTTGTTCTTCAACTCAACAACATTGGCGGGGTTTGCGAAACACAGGGCAAATATGCCAAAGCCTTAGAGTATTATCAAGAGGCTATGGACACAGCCGAAACAGTGAAGCAGGATAATAATATTGCCATTAGCCTTGCCAACATTGGTAATATTTTCAAGTACTGGGATCAGCATGAAGTTGCCGTCAAGTATTATGAGGATGCGTTAGCCATAGACAGAAAGCTGGGGCAGGAAGATAAAGTTGCCATTCTGCTCAGCCACATTGGCGGGGTTTACAAATCTACTAGACAATATGATGATGCGCTCAAGTATTATAAAGAAGCTTTGGAAATAAACAGAAGATTGGGAAAAGAAGCTGATGAAGCCCTTGGCCTGAAAAACCTTGATATGGCTTACCGCTACTACTGGAGTAAGCATGACAAGGCCATAAAGCCTCATGAACTGAAGCTGGCTACTGATAAGAAATTTGATAAAGATGCAGATATATCCGGAGATCTCAACAACGTTGGTATGATTTATGTCTTACAAAAAGAATATAAAACTGCAATTGAATATTTTAATGAGTCTGTATCCTTAATAGAAAAACTACGTCGAGCGACAGCCGGAGAAGAACGAAGGGATTATCTGGCCCGTCAAATATATGCCTCTCAATTGCTGGCCTCTGCTTTTATCAAGGATTCCAATATTTCTTCCGCCTTTCAGACTATCGAACTCAGCAGGGCAAAACTCATGGCAGAACGATTTGCCCGCAAAGAAAAGAATATAAGACTGCAAGAGATAAAACAGATCAGGGAAACTCTGGGTGAAGATACTGCAATAATCGTTTACGCAAATGTTAACAGTGAGGATATTATACAGTTTACTATTACCAGAGAAGAGCTTACCGGCAGGGAGGTATCACGCAAATCTTTTGTCCAATCATCTATGGACAAATTCCGTGCACCGATTAAGACCCTGTTAATAAATCAAAATAGTTTAAGCGAAAATAAAAACGATTTTGATAATATTATCAATTATTATAGTTCTTTATTAAGAGAACCTTCGTTACAGAATGAAAGAGGGTGGAGAGTAGGCATTGAGAAACTCAAGGAGAGCCATAAAGCAAATGCCGGGGAGATCGGAAGAAGGCTACATGAATTACTCATCAAACCAATGGAGGCACAGATTAAGGATAAGAAAAACCTTATTATAATTCCAGATGGTATCCTATAACCTTTGTACCTTTCGAGACACTTATGGATGAAAACGGACAATATCTG
>JACZYU010000200.1 GCA_022570935.1 Planctomycetota bacterium
AGTGGGCGCTGAATCCGAGTAAAAAAGACAAAGGCAGTTTTATCAGGGAAGACTTTAAGGCTATAGAAGATGGAGGAAAGCTTCGGCTTGTGGATGGATACGCCAAGATATTCTCAAACATTGACGTTATCATCTCAGACGGCCATACTATAGGACTGCAACTCATAAAAATATCAGATGGTATAAACACACTTGTTTACTGTAGCGATTTAATACCTTTTACGTCTCACATCAGGGTACCATATATACCGAGCTATGACATTGATCCATTAACAACAATAGAAGAAAAAGAAAAACTACTGACAAGAGCCTGTAATGGCGATTGGATCCTGTTCTTTGAGCACGACCCGATAACAGAAGCCGTTAAAGTAGAAAAGACGGAGAAGGGGTATGCAGTGAAAGAAAAAGTATCTTTGTAGATGTAGGGGCGAACGGCCGTTCGCCCCTACATCTATATTATAAAAAAAATGAGGTTATTACTTTGAAACTAAAAGGCAAGATTGCAATCGTAACGGGAGCAAGCAGTGAAAGAGGGAGTGCAATTGCTGAGATTCTGGCATCTGAAGGTGTATCGGTAACTATTAACTATTTGAAAAGTAAGAAGAATGCATTATCAGTCTTGAAAAGGATAGAAAACAGCGGTGGGAAGGCCATGACATGGCAGGCTGATGTAACCTCAAAGGCAAATGTAAATAAAATGGTTAAGGAAACCGTCAAGAAATTTGGACGTATAGACATCCTGGTGAACAATGCACATAGTACCGTAAAGCGGAAATCCTTTGAAGGAACTAAATGGAATGAATACGAAGAAGACCTGAACGGCACGATAAAGGGCGCGTACAATTGCTCTCAAGCAGTTATTAGTGAGATGAAAAAGAATAAGTGGGGAAGGATCATAAACATAATGGATAATATAGTTAATGATCCGGTAAAAGGATATGGCAGTTACATGACGGCTCAATCGGCATTGCTGGGGTTTACAAGAAGTCTTGCAATTGACCTTGGAAGTTTTGGAATAACCGTTAACTTAGTAAACACGGGATTTACATTAGCAAAGAAAACACCTCACGCTCCCCCTCACGTGCAGCAGGCAATAGCCGAGCAGACACCGCTTAAGCGTCTTGCCCTGCCCATAGACATCGCTAAAGCCGTCCTCTTTTACGCTTCCGACTGGTCTGACTTTGTGACCGGCAACTGTTTGACAGTTGACGGCGGCAAGACAATGTGTTGATATGTCCGTCGGTATTAACTTAACATCTTAAAATTGGTAACATCTAGTTTTGATTTTGACATTTTGATTTTTCATTTGACATAATTGGCAGTATTATGTTATTCTGCCTGCTCAAAAACACAAAAACACAAAAACAAAAAGCAAATTATGCCACCTTTCTTATGCAGGAGGGAGATGTTTGATTAAATCAATTAGTTTTAAGTTTTCCATAATCTTTCTATTGGTTTTATATTCTTTCAGCATATATGATTTTGTTGATTTAGTCCGTGTTTGAAAAATCGTTAAATGTCACGGTTTTCTAATTGAAAAAATCTTATTTTCTAAATTTTTAAGACTAACAAGTGCTTACAGCAACCAAAATCGTTTTTAGTAAGCAAAATAATCAATTTGCTAAGAAAACAGGGCAATTATCATGTTTCTACGCATTTGTAGCCATAGCATAACCGTACTTCTGCCCATGCTTGATGTATCTTTTAACATTACAAGCAATAGCGGAAAATATTAACTGCAATCGAGTGCGCACTTCATTCCGATGCCGTGATTTTCTGACGCCATGACCTCGGACAAGTTCACTAACCATTGCCTCCGCACCGGCACGAATAGAACATTTTTTTCGATATCCAGGATCTTCCATGTACTTATGGTGACGAGCAGCGCCTGCATATGATCTTTCATCAAGGGTTAGAGTCGCTACAGTTGCTCCAATCTTTACCGGACATCTCTCTTTCAACTGACAGGCAGAACAAACTGCCACAACAAAAGGCACTAATATGTTTCCTGTCTTAGGGTTGCGAGACTGGTCAGCAGGCACTTGATTTGTCGGGCAAGAAATCACGGTCAACTCTTTCTTGTTTTCTTCAATCTCAACCTTAAAATCTGCTACATCCAAGGGACGATCTTCTGCATTATATGTCTCGAAGGATTGGGAACGACCTGAACTCGGACCTTCAAGCAATATTTCATTAGCCTGAGAATCTAGAATAGTTTGGCCATTGACAAAACCTGCGTCTGCATATTGTTCATCAGGTTTCATATCCGATTCTTCTAAACGTTCCTGTATCTGTGGTAACTCTCTGACATCTGCGGTTGTTGACGGCGTCACTTCTGCATCGGTAATAAATTGTGTTTTGTTGGTTTCTTCACAGCTTTCACTTACAAAACCTTTTTGACCGCAAACCTTTTGTTTGCCTTTTTTGACATAACGAGCATCGGTGTTGTGAGTGGTAGATATTATTTCTTCTCCCTTTGGTTTCTCACGTATGACAATCTTCATCTTTTCGCCATTCGCACCTTCTACCGTTTCACATTGCTGATCAAATACTTTTACCAATGTTTTGAAGCTCTCATAATGCTTGACTTGATTATGGTTGATAAAAGTTTCATATAATAAATACATATCCTTTGCCATGACCTTTATTCGACGTTGGGCTTTTTCACGATCTTTCTCTGTTAAATCGAAATCGTTTGCAAGATAGTCCCGGGAAAGCTCTTTAACAACTCCCTCACATAATCCGGGTTTTTGTTTACGCAGGTTTTGAAGAAAAACTCGTACTGTCTCTTTAAATAATCCGTAGCGGGACAATATTTGAAGCCATCCATGTATGAAAAATGAGTCAGTTCGTTGCTTTTTTAATGACGTACCGCATGCATCAGCAAACTTCAGCGTCAATTCTTGAAACAGACTTTTTGCTTTATCGTCTTTGTCCAGACGACAATAAAACTTAAACAACGTAGTATGGTCTATATGTGCCTCATGTGCTTTATCTAAAGGTGTATTGGTAGCAATTAACCAGTCGATACGACGCAAAAATTGATGTTCAGCTTCTCTCCATGTAAGCTTTTCCATTCCCATAAAAATAAGTATGGATATGGTTGTCTTTATTGATTTATTTGGCCTGCCAACTTTGTCTTTCTCTTCGTTATAGAGACCTCTAAATTTGTCTTCGTCAATTAAAGGATAAATTTGCTTTCTATAAATGCGACACCAATCCTTCGGTGGAAGAATGTTTGGAAACATATTATCTATGTCAAATAGAGACAATTGGGGATCTGTTTTGCGAAACATGCTTGTTCTCCAAAAGGGATTAACGTATTGTGTAATATACGCTTATGATAACATAATCCTTTCAGGTGTCAAGGGTATTATTGATATAATTTATTATCCTACAAACACTTACGCTCTTTTTGGCAATAAATCAACAGAGTCATGAATGATACAAAAGTATTCAAGACCGTTCTCTCTTCTTGCCAAATCATTCGTTTGTCTCTGTAAACCTGGATATCCTTGCCATCAACGTTAAGTTCCCGGAAGTTGTCCGTGGCATTATCTATTAACTTTTTGTGATGATAAGGCGTAA
>JACZYU010000201.1 GCA_022570935.1 Planctomycetota bacterium
AATGGTAGAATATGCTGGTGAACATAGAATAGCTGTTAAAATAAGTACAAATCTGAGCTTTCCTATTGAAGATGCTCAGGCCGAAGCCTTAATCAATGCCAATTTACAAAAAATATACATTTCCTGCGATGGCGCAAGCAATTCAACCTATCCAAAATATCATATTGATGGAGATTTTAACAGAGTTATGTTAAATATGAAACTTTTACTCAAGAAAAAGAAGCAATTAGGGAATAACTATACTGAGATAATATGGCTCTTCCATGTCTTCAGCCACAACGAACACGAAATTAATACTGCAAAGTTAATGGCAAAGGAGATAGGCATTAAGCTAACTATCAATAAGATACGTACCGATATGGGCAAAGAAATATTTGAAACCGCTGAAAAATCTCTTGAGCGTGATTCAAAATGGCTGCCTGATAACCCGGAATATAACACTTTTAATATGACAGAAAAGAAACCAAAGAACAGATTTAATTGTGATCTGTTGTGGAAAGAAACCGTAATCAACTGGGATGGTTGCATTTTACCATGTTGCTCTGTTTATAGTGAAACACATTCTTTTGGTAATATTAAGGAAGATTCTTTTAAAAATATATGGAACAACCAGAAATACATATCGGCACGAAAAGAGGTCCTTGATCACAATAATAATACAAGAACAGTATGTCATGTTTGTAAGGCAAATGGTTATCTATATATATGATACCGAAAAGTTAAAAATGCCTAAAGTGCGAAGTGCCTAAAGTTTAGGAAACAAGCAGAAATTATTAATATGCAATTACATTAATATTAGTATAATTTATTTGGCATATCTACATGAGTCCAGTTGTCATAATTTCTTGGCTTTTACGAAGTTTCAGCCAGATCATCGAAACTCTTCTGAGCACAGGACCGCCTGCCATAGCCTGTTCCAACAATCGGATAATCTCCCGTATGGCCATATTGTGCAGGCTTCTCTTACGGGAATCAAGTAGATATGCCTATAATTTATTATCCTTTTTCATTAACTTTAGTCACTTTAGTTCACTTCACACTTTAGGCACTTATTTAAACTTTTCATGTAATTAAACATAAATCATTAAGCTATGACATTTATCGAAATAGTAGCACTAATAGGCTTCATTCTTGGTTCAATCCTTCACACAGTCCTTTCAATCCTTATAATCCAGAGGAAAAATAAGAAAGGAAGTGAACTTGTATTTTTATTCCTCGTGATCAGTGTGGCAGCGTGGCATTATGGCAATGCTATTTCACTTTTCAGTATAATGCTCTTCGGAAAAAACATTCCTATTATTAATCAATTATCAAGTGATTTTGCATACATGGGAATGGGCGTAATGCCAAGTTTACTTTTGCACACTGCTATATTATTTCTTTTAGAAAGCGGCTGGAAGATCAAGAAGAAGATTATGATAATCACAATTACCATAATTTATCTTCCGGTGATTCCACTTACGCTTACGGCAGTCAGGATAATATTCTTTGAAGATGCTCATGTCCTGACGAGTATGTCACCTTTTGTAAAACCTTTTATCATATGGCTGTTGTTTTCTATATTTGCATCTGCCGTTATTTCCCGCATACTTTCTGCTAAAGTGGAAGAAGTAGAGGAACAAAAATTCCACTTCTCTATCTTCTGGATTCTTATATTTATCACGATCCTGGTTACATTTACCGTCCTTCTTGAAGGAAGAACCATCCCTTATATCGGTGAATACATGGTACTGGCGACTATGCTTTCATCCATCTTTCCCAGTATTATATTTTCTTATTATGTCTATCGTTACAATTATATGGAATTTGTTCTCAGGCGAAGTGTGTTTTATTCATTCCTGGCAATACTGGTTATATGTTTCTATTATTTTGGAATAAGACAATTAGGTAAATATCTCGAATTTAATTATTCAGTAAATGCAAAGGTGTTAGAAGCAGTATTAATTATTGCGCTCGTATACTGGTTTCCAAAATTGAAAGAAAACGTTCAAGGTTTAATGAGAAGATTGTTCTTTAAGAGGATTGCTGATAGCGAGTATCTTTTAAATGATTTAAGCCACCAGATTAGTGCAGATTTGTTGATTGACCTGTCGCTTTTACTGGAGAATATTGTAGAATCCATAAAAAAGGCAACCGCAGTCAAGAATGTTAACCTGATTCTACTCAAAGGTGGAAGCACGCAAGTTGTCGGAGGTGGTGAGAATACGCTTAAAGCCAGAGATGAGATATTAAACACAATCAAATATTTTGATAAAGGTGAAATTGCAGTGCTGGACAGGCACGAAATCACTGATGCCTCTATAATAAATGAGATGAAACGATTAGAGATGTTCTTTGTGTTCCCGATTTTTAAAGACAGGAAGTTAACAGGCTTGTTAACTCTTGGTAAATCCAGAAGAGGGATGCGATTACCATCCGACAGCCTTGAGCAGTTGATGATTATTGCAAATCAGATAAGTTCAGCAATGGCAAAAGCCGAGTTGATACAGGAAAAGCTGCAACTTGAAAGAAAAATGTATGAAAATGAAAGATTATCCAGTCTGGGCAGATTATCCACCAGCGTTGCACACGAGGTAAAGAATCCCCTGAGTTCGATTAAGGCCATAGTCCAGGTTCTAAAAGAAGATTCCAGAAATGAGGCCAAGACACAGAAAAGTCTTTCAATAATTGTAGAAGAAATAGATCGTTTGACAAAAGTTGTAAACCAGCTTTTAGTATTTGCTAAACCGCAGGGGGATAGCAAAACAAACGTTAAGATTAGTGATTTAATCAATAAAGTCCTGGTCGTTCTAAGGCATGAAGCAAAAATGAATAATATCGACATACACCTGGATGTATCAAATGACCTGCCTTTAATTATGGCAGATGAAGGATCATTGACGGAAGTCTTCTTTAATATTATTCATAATGCCATACAAGCCATGTCAGAGGAAGGAAAGTTAACAATCTCAATCACCTATGAACAAAAGGATGATTCTATCAGAATTGTTTTTGAAGATAACGGGCCTGGCATCTCTCAGGAGGATATAGGTAAGATTTTCGAACCATTCTATACAACTAAACAAATGGGTACAGGTCTAGGGCTGGCTATTGTTAAAAAGAAACTGGAAGAAGTAAGAGGCTTGATTCATGTGGAAAGTGAGGGTTCGACCACAAAATTTATAGTTAATATTCCATCATCAGAAGGCGTTTGAAAGGAGCTAAATTCTGAAAAAACTAATATTAATAGTAGATGATGAAAAAGCGGCAAGGTATGGGATGAGAATGGCTTTGGAAAAAGATGGTTACAAAGTCATTGAGTCCAGTGATGGTATTTCCGCCTCTGAAGCCATAAAGACGAAGAAACCGGCACTGGTTTTTCTAGACATAAACATGCCAAAGGTTAACGGGATCCAGGTACTGGAGGAAATAAATCAACTGGAAAACCATCCAATGATAGTGATAGTAACTGCTTATGGGTCTGAAAGAGTAGCAGTGGATGCCATGAAAAAGGGGGCATACGATTATATTGCAAAGCCGTATGAAATAGATGAACTCAGATTAATAGCCAGGCATGCCTTCGAAAA
>JACZYU010000053.1 GCA_022570935.1 Planctomycetota bacterium
ACCATAACGGCCGGTTTGCTATATTTCCTCTCTACAGTCTTTGACCAATGTGATGGCGAGGTTGCAAGACTAAAGCAGATGGAGACTGAATTTGGCAGGAAGCTGGACATAATAGTGGATGCCATAGTAAATGCCGTAATAGTTGTCGGGATTACGATTGCAGTCTATGTGAAAATGGACTCTGTCCTTGTTATCATTACAGGTTTCCTGGCAATGACGGGAATCACGATCTCACTCCTCCTGACAACATATTTCAGTCATAACAGTAAAAAAGATACCGGAACAAAGGAGATGCTTGACAAGCTGAACAACAAAGACTTTTTCTACATTATCATGCTCTTAAGTGTTATCTTTAATCAAATGATATGGTTTCTCCTGATTATGGCGGTTGGAACAAACATTTACTGGGTAGTTCACAAAATAGCTCATCGCTAGGATTACAGAGTGAATACAAAGAATCATTTCCAGAGTGTGATTGAATATCACGAGAGAACAAAACACCTCCCGAATCGTCCGGCAAGCTCATCAGGTTATCTCGACTGGGCTAACGAGCCAAATCCTTTTAGAAGTTATGAAGGGACAAATACTTTAAAGCTTCCTTTTGCAAATACCAATCAAGGAGCAAATTATTCTGATTTATTTGAAAGGAAGAATAATAAATTTCAAGCCTTTTCCTTAAAAAATATAGCGCTGCTCCTGGAATTGTCCATGGGACTCTCCACATGGAAATCATACTCAGGCACCTTATGGGCGCTTCGAATTAACCCTTCAAGTGGAAATCTTCATCCTACAGAAACCCATCTTGTCTTGCCTCCTTTACATGAAAACAGTAATTCCGGTGGGGTATTTCATTACAATCCACTGCTACATGTCCTTGAGTCAAGAGCAGAATTTGATGAACAGTTCTGGCGAAAGATAAGGAAATATTTTGATCAAGATGGATTTTTCATCGGCCTTACAAGCATATACTGGAGAGAATCCTGGAAATACGGCGAGCGCGCGTTTCGCTACTGTAATCATGATATAGGACATGCGATGGCCTGCCTGAGTCTCTCTGCAAATCTCTTGGGGTGGAAAATGACTTATCTCAGTTCTTTATCAAATAAAGATATGGAGATTATCCTGGGGTTTCAGAAAACCAGGTGGAAAGAGTTTGAGAAAGAAGAACCGGACCTTCTTCTTTTTGTGCATAAAAGTACAGAGAGTCTTCTCCATAAAAAGATACCCCCCGACATAATTACGTCTTTTGAGTCCATTCCGTTCAAGGGGGAACCAAACCAGTTAAGCAAGGAACACGTAGACTGGTATGTTATTGATGAAGTATCTTCTGCGACCGACAAACCAGCGACAGATGAAGAGACATATCTTTATAAAGATCATGAGTATTTCGAGAACGAAATACCTTCAATGAAAGCTGAAAGCGTTATTCGACAGAGAAGGAGCGCTCAGGCTTATGATGGGAAAACTGCTATCACAAAAAAAGATTTCTTTGCCATCCTGGACAAGACCATTCCCAGGAGCCACAGCGCTCCCTTTGACCTGGAACCGGGTGAAATCTCTGTTCATCTCCTCATTTTTGCCCACAAGGTTATTGACCTGGATTCCGGTCTCTATTTTTTAATTCGTAACGAAAAGGATCTTACAGACATAAAGCATAATTGCCATCCATATTTCTTTTGGGAAAGGGTTCACGATGCGCCTCAGATGCTTCCCCTTTATCTTTTGAAGAAAGGAGATTTCAGGCGTGATGCAACATTCGCAAGTTGCCAGCAGGATATCGCAGGTGACGGAGTATTTTCCGTAGGAATGATTGCAAAGTTCAGGGAGAATATCGAAAAAAATCCTTTTTTATATCGCCGGCTTTTCTGGGAAACGGGAATGGTTGGGCAAGTCCTTTATCTTGAAGCTGAGGCTCACGCAGTTAGAGGTACAGGAATCGGATGCTTTTTTGATGATGTAGTTCATAAGCTATTAGGATTCGATGACAATACCTATCAAAGCCTCTACCATTTTACCATCGGAGGCGCATTGGAAGATAAACGTATCACAACACTACCGCCCTACTACCATTTAAAGAAACAGTAACAATTCGACCATAGATTAACACAAAAATACATATACAAAGGAAAGCAAAATTATGAAACTTGCTTCTCTGTCTCCATTTGCTCCCTGCTTGCGGTATTTACTATCTTACAGTTCTCATCGATTTCTTTCTTATTTAACATGCCAATTATAAAGGAGTCAACGAAAGGAAGTGAATTTACATATTTTACCGCTTTTTCTACATCATTTCTTAACTCCCCCTCAGCCAATACCTTCATCCCTACAATCCCCTTGGACTGAGAGTGTATGCTTTGAAGTGTGTCCGTAACCTCTTTATGCGCATCCTCCGGTATAGGCTGAGTATTGGCTTTGGGGCGAATAAGAGATTTAACCCTTGCAGGGAGGAGCTTCACACATTTCTTCAGCCAGTAGATCGACGCCATCTGATCATACATCCCGAGACACCCGGTATCCATATTGAGACCTGCATAATTCACCCTTGCCCAAACCAGGTCTATCTCCGGCATTTCCAGAACAGATTTTAAAACGCTTAGACCATGAGAAGACAGCCCTACCGCACGAATCTTACCTTCTTTCTTAAGTTTCACCATTGCATTAAATGCATCCGATCTTACTTGTAATTCTGTATCCGTCCTCACACCGTGAAGCAGACAGATATCAACATAATCCGTATTTAAGTCTTTAAGTGTAATATTGAAATCCCTTATTATTTCCATCTCATTAGCCGCTGAAAATTTTGTCGTCAATACAACATCCTTACGACTGACCTGTTTCAATGCCTCTTTGATGTGAGGATAAGTATTGTACTGAAATGCAGTATCCCAAAGATTAATGCCACGATCCAGGGCATAAAGGAGAAGCCTTGCCAACTCGTCCTTATCCATTAATGCCTGAGCACAGTGACCGGACGGAAGCCCGGTTCCGGTCCCTATCCCAAGACGTGAAACCATAATACCAGTTTTTCCAAGCTCTACTCTTTTCATAACAATAGAATAACATAATACAGCTATAAAGCACAATCAAGAGTAAAGCAAATCACACCTCGAATTCTTCATTTGTATATTCTTGTTTATACTTTTATAATAAATTGACAAAAGTTCCCTGTTTCACTAAAAGTGGTATCCTACGCTCATTTCCTTTTTTTATCAATTATAGTGAGCTTCGGATTACCTACTCTGTTTTGGGTAAATTTAATCATTCTGTAGCTTTAGCGAAAGATGGAAAAGGGAAATGATTAAAATTATGCAGGATAAACCAAAAGTATTATTTGTGTGTACGGGAAACTCATGCCGTAGTCAGATGGCAGAAGGGCTGCTAAAACATTACGGAAATGGTGAATTTGAAGTCTACAGCGCCGGATTGAGCCCGTCTTACGTTCACCCGCTCGCAATCAAAGCGATGGCAGAATTAGACATAGACATTACAAATCACTATTCTAAAACAGTAAACGAGTTTATAGGCCAGGAATTCTCTTATGTAATTACTGTCTGTGGCAGTGCGAAGGAGTTTTGTCCGGTTTTTCCCGGAAAGTATAAAGCCCTTCACTGGAGCATTGAAGATCCCGCCTCTACTTCAGGCACGGAAGAAGAAATGATGAAGGTATTCAGAAAAGTTCGTCAGAATATATTAGAAAAAGTTAAGCATTTCATTACAGCATTTTAAGCGGGGTAAACGCTTAATTAATGCAAAATCAGTGTTACTTGTATATCTCAATAACCTAGCTTTTCAAGCTCTGGATAAAACTTTCCTTCCTCAAATGCTATCCTATCTGCAAGTGCGCTTTTTATACCACCGAACTCATTTGCAAAGTCATCGCTATCTACTGCATCAGCTGATGAATATTTATCGAAGAATGGCATTAATGCAGTTTCTGCAATCTTACCGAGTTCATCTAAAAATGTCTGTGCTGCCGACTTAAATGACTCATCAGCATCCGCTTTGCCCATTGCTTCCTTTATGACCGTGTTTTCTTCTCCAATATGTGCTACTAAAGCCTCTTTTAAGCTATTAAGTGTATTAGCTCTTTCTTGTCCGCTTTGAGAATCAACTTGTCCTAATAAACCTGCTGCTGCCTGGTGTGTTGCTTTAAAACCATCTACGGTTGCTCCCATATGATCATTCTCCTTTCATTGTGTAACAAATTACGAATATTTACCCCGCTTAAATTTGTATAGAATGTGTAACGATAAACAAGTCAAAATAAGGCGCTTGCCCTATAACTAACATTTATTTTTTTGACATTACCATATTACAGATATACAATTCAATTTAACTAAAGTGTTCAATAATCTAACAATATTTGTAGACAATGACAAGAGAAAATATATTTAAAAGATATCAGGTTTCATTTGACAGTAAGACGCTTCAACACATTTTTACAGATACGCTTATAATAGGAAGCGGGGTTGCCGGATTAAGCGCTGCCATCCACGCAGCAAAGGGAGGATCAGTCCTGGTAATAACAAAGACTGAAACAAATGAGAATTGCACTGAGCATGCGCAAGGAGGGATTGCTGCAAAATTAAACCTTGGTGATAGTTATAAGAGTCACATTAACGACACTCTAAGTACTGGTCAGGGCATTTGTAACGATGCAGTCGTCAGTAGCGTAATCAGAGAGGGCCCGAAACGTGTAAAAGAGTTAATAAGCTGGGGCGCTAAATTTGATAAGGAAAACGGAAAATTAGCCTTCACAAAGGAGGGAGGGCACAGCCACCCAAGAATATTACGGGCTAGAGGGGATTCTACAGGTAAAGAAATTGAAGAAACCCTGATAAATATGGTTAAGAAAAATCCTCAAATCAGGGTTTTTGAATATACTTTTGCCCTTGATTTGCTGGTGAATAAGAATACATGCGACGGAATTATAGCATGGCGTAGCCGAGAAGGGAAAATATTGATATGGGCGAAACAAACTATTCTGGCTTCCGGAGGTTGCGGCCAGGTTTATAGAGAAACAACAAATCCTGAGATGGCAACCGGAGATGGAATTGCAATGGCTTACAGGGCAGGGGTTAAGCTTCAGGACCTTGAGTTTATACAATTCCACCCAACAACATTATATGTTGCTGGCGCCGAAAGAGTCTTGATTTCAGAAACTGTTCGTGGCGAGGGAGGAGTATTGAGGAACAAAAACGGTGAATTGTTCATGTCAAAATATCATCCCAGCGCCGAACTGGCACCAAGAGATATAGTCAGCAGGAGCATTGTGCATGAGATACGCAGAACTGACCATACACATGTATATCTGGATGTAAGGCACATTCCAAAAGAAAAACTCAGTACCAGGTTCCCAAAGATAAAGAAATTATGCGCATCCTTTGGTATTGACATAACAAGGCAATTAATTCCCGTACACCCAAGCGCTCATTATATGATAGGTGGTGTTAAGGTTGATCAGAATGGTAGAACAAGCATGAAAAATCTCTATGCATGTGGAGAAGTGTCTTGTACAGGATTACATGGAGCAAACCGCTTAGGCAGCAATTCATTACTTGAAGGTCTGGTATTTGGTTATAGAACCGGTAATATGGCTGGCAAGAAACTGGGAGAAAAGAAAGAGGGCTTGTCTCCACGTTCCTTTAAAGAACCTTCAAAGAGTCATTTATATAGCGAACTGGATTTAGAAGACTTAAAGAATTCTTTAAAAAGCTTAATGTGGAGGAGTGTTGGTATTGAAAGAGACGGCAGGTACCTTAAAGAAGCAATCAAGAATATTAAACATTGGTCAAAGTATATAATCAGTAACGAATTCTCATCACCACTTGGCTGGGAAGTACAAAATATGCTTACAGTATCATTCTTAATTTCCAGTTCAGCGTCCAGGAGATGTGAATCAAGGGGTGTACACTACAGACTAGACTATCCTGGCACAGATGATAAGCATTGGAAGAAACACATTATTGTTTATAATGGCAAATACGGCTTCGTACGATAACTTCTTAATAATACAATAGTTTCAGATAGTAGATATTAACGAACCTTTCCCAATACAATGCTGACATTGTGCCCGCCAAAACCGAAAGAATTGGACATCACATTCTCTACGTTTTTTTCCTTCGCATTATTAGGCACAAAGTCTATACCGTTACAGTTTGGATCCGGTGTTTCATAATTTATCGTAGGCGGAATCACTCCTTTGTCCACTATCAACGAACATATCAACGCCTCAACACCACCTGATGCCCCTAATTGGTGTCCCAACATGGATTTTGTTGAACTAACTGATAAGTTTTTTACATGATCGCCAAAGACCTTCTTGATAGAATTAATTTCAATCATGTCTCCCAGTGGAGTAGATGTCGCATGTGCGTTAATGTAAGATATTTGCTCAGGATTCAATTTAGAATCTTTCAATGCATTTTTCATGGCAATACATGCACCAGCGCCTTCAGGATGCGGAGCCGTGATGTGATACGCATCATCACTCATAGCAAATCCGAGCATCTCTGCATAAATGGTTGCACCTCTTTTTTTTGCATTTTCCATTTCCTCCAGGATTATAATACCTGAACCTTCCGAAATTATGAATCCGTCTCTATCTTTATCAAAAGGCCTGCTCGCCCTCTGAGGATCATCATTCCTTTTCGACAATGCCTTCATATTACTAAATGCGCTTACACAGAGTGGTGTTATCGTCGCCTCCGTACCTCCTGCAACCATTATATCAGCTTCCCCTCTCTGCACGATCCGGAAAGCTTCAACAATAGCGTGTGCACCGGATGCGCATGCAGTTATAATAGAAAAGTTTGCGGCTTGAAGACCAAATTTAATGGCAATGTATCCCGGTGCAGCATTGGCCATTAATTTGGTAATCATAAACGGCGAGACTCTTGACGGGCCTCTTTCGAGTAAAATCTTATGTTGTGCCTCAATTTCAATAATACCACCGATACCGGTACCAATAATCGCACCTGCCTTAGACCTATCTATCTTGTCAAGGTCAAGCCCGGAATCTTCAATAGCAAGCGTTGCGGAAGCGACAGCAAATTGAGTAAATCGGTCTAGCCTTCTTTCTTCCTTCTTATCAAACCACTTACTTGGATCAAAATTCGATGCCTCTCCTGCAATTAACACATCATGACCTGTTGTGTCAAAAGACGTTATGTTAGAAATCCCACTTTTTCCATTACATAGCAATTCCCAAAGTTGGTCTTTATCATGACCTACCGGGGTTATTGCACCAAGACCAGTAACTACTACTCTACGCCCCATCGTTTCTACTTGTGCTCCTTAACGTAATTTATTGCATCCCCTACCGTTTGAATTTTTTCTGCGTCTTCATCGGGAATATTAATATCAAACGCATCTTCCAGTTCCATCACAAGTTCCACTGTGTCAAGTGAGTCTGCACCCAAATCATTTATGAACGATGTTTCAGGTTTAACCTGTTCCTTATTTACACCCATTTGCTTTACAATTATTTCGCTTACTTTTTCTTCAATTGATGGTTCTGTAGACAAGACCTTTCCTCCTTAAGCCAAAGTTTCCAGTTTATTCAATTTTCTACTAAAGAACTAAAATCATTAATACTTCTGATTTTTTTTGTAGGGTCTATTTTCTTTAATATACCTGCAAGTACCTTCCCTGGCCCAATTTCATAAAATTCTTCTGTACCATCAGCTATAAGATTTTGCATAGACTGACTCCATCTAACAGGATTGTCAAGCTGTTTTACAAGAGAACTTTTTATTTCATCAGGTTCATGTATGTACTCTGCACATACATTTGCCATAACGGGTATGTCACATCTGGAAATCTCTATACTTTCGATTTCCTTTGAAAGTCTGCTGCTTGCCATACTCATTAAAGAGGAATGGAATGCGCCACTAACCTTTAATGGGATTACAGCTCTTGCACCTTTTTCCTTAGCAAGAGACATTGCTTCTTTAACAGCTTCTTCTTTCCCTGAAATAACTATTTGTTTTGGAGAATTATAATTTGCCGCACAAACTTCTCCATACTTTTTTGCCTCACTGCATATCTCTTCAACTTCTGATTCCACTAACCCTATTATAGAGGCCATTGTTCCCTTTTCCCTGTCGCATGCTTCCTGCATGAACTGTCCACGCTTATAGACAAGACTTAAAGCATCCTCGAATGATATAGAATTTGCAAAGACAAGCGCAGTATACTCTCCCAAACTTAATCCGGCCGTTACATGGCATGATATGTTTCCATTATTACGCTCTTTAAAAGCTCTTAATAATGCTATGCTTGTAACCATAACTGCCGGCTGACAGATAGAGGTCTTGTTAAGTTCTTCCTGCTTACCATCAAAACATATACCTGACAAATCAAAACCCAATGTTTCGTTTGCCCTGTCATATACTTCTTTCGCTTCTTTGGATTGTGAGTAAATATCTTTACCCATTCCAATGTATTGTGAACCTTGTCCTGCAAATAGAAAAGCAGTTTTCGCCATTTTACCACTTAATAAAAGATGTACCCCAAGTTAAACCTCCCCCAAACGCAACTAATAGCACGGAATCTCCGGGGTTTAACAATTCTTCCTTGTCTACCTCATCAATTGCTATAGGAATAGAGGCTGCAGACGTGTTACCATATCTTCCTATATTTACATAAGCTTTCTTCTTTGGTAGTTTAAGCTTTTCCATCGCAGCTTCTATAATCCGAATATTACTCTGATGTGGAATAATCAAGTCAATATCTTCAACCTGCATATTATTTTCAGCAGCAGCCTTAACAATCATGTCAACCATGTTATTAATGGCAGTCTTAAATAATTCTTTCCCCTTAAGCTGAATATAATGTGAATGAGACTCGATCGTTGCCTGTGATGCCGGTAATCTAGGACCGCCTGCCGACAACGTCAACAAATCTGCCTTACTGCCATCAGAACCCAAATATGTCGTAACAATCTCTCTTTTACCATTACCCCGTTGAACTACAACAGCGCCAGCTCCATCACCAAAAAGAATACATGTAGACCTGTCTGTATAATCTGTAATCTTTGACAAACATTCCGTACCTATAACTAAAACAGTTTTCATAGCCCCGGAAGCAACGAAACCTTTGGCAATGGATAGTGCATAAACAAATCCGGCACATGCCGCTAATATGTCAAAGGCACCCGCATTTTTTGCGCCTATCTTCTCTTGTATAAAACAAGCGGTAGAAGGAACTAAACAATCAGGTGTTATTGTGGCAGCTACAATGAGATCTACTTCAGAGGACAATATATTTGCATCATCCAGCGCACGTAATGATGCTTCCATCGCCAAGTCCGAAGCAGTAACTCCATTTTCTACAATACGTCTCTCTTTTATTCCGGTACGCTTGGTGATCCATTCATCAGTTGTATCAAGCATCCTTGTCAGATCATCATTGGTAAGCACTTTTCTGGGCAAAAAAGACCCTACCCCCGTAATTGATACCGTATATCCTTTTTCCATTAATTATCCTAAATATGAATTAGGAAAATTGGCTCTTTATGTAGCAGTTACGAGAGATGAATTAGCTCTCTCGAGTTCAGAATCAATATGTTTATTTACCTCATATTCCCCAAACTGTATAGCTTCTCTTATTGCGTTTTGAATTGTCTTGGAATCCGACCTGCCATGAGAAATAATACAGATACCCTCGACCCCAAGTAGTGGCACACCGCCATATTCAGTATAATCCATTTTACTGTACAGATGTTCGCGAACAGACTTGCAAAGCCAGGCCCCTATTCTTGTCAAGACTCTCTTCTTTGCCTCCGAGGCAAAAGCAGTTAATATGCTTATCGAAAGCCCTTCCGCAAACTTCAGCAAAACATTACCAACAAAACCTTCACAAACAACTATATCAAACTTACCATCAAAGACATCACGTCCTTCGGCATTTCCAACAAAATTTAATGGAGAATTCGAAAGAAGTGTAAAAGTCTCTTTTACTAATTCATTACCCTTGGCATCTTCCTCGCCAATATTTAAAAGCCCAACTCTTGGTTTTTCAATATTTAATACGTATTTACAAAAAACCGAGGCCATGACTCCATATTGCATTAAATGTACAGGTTTACATTGTATATTAGCCCCGGCATCGATTACCATGCACGAGCCATGAAATGTCGGTATGGATACAGCAATCCCCGGACGTTTAACATGTTCCAATTTACGAAGGAAGAATGATGCTGCTGCTACTGTTGCGCCAGTGTTTCCCGCACTTACTACGGCATCCGCCGCTTTTTCTGCAACCAACTTAACACTTTTGGATATTGAAGAGTCTACTTTCTTTCGTACGGCAACCGTCGCAGCCTCATTCATGTCTACTACTTGAGAAGCATGTACAACGGAAATATTTCCAGAAGTAGCGCCACACGTAGTTAATTCGTTTTGAATTCGCTCTTGATCACCTACTAATATTATCTCGTGGTCAGTATAGACGCGTGCAGCATCCACTGCCCCCCTTACAATCTCAAAAGGAGCTTCATCTCCACCCATTGCATCAACCGCAATACGCATAACCTAGGCTCTCTCTACAGCAATTACCTGTCTGCCACGATAATAACCACAATTATGGCAAACTGTATGTGGCTTTTTTATTTGTTTACAATGAGGGCAAATAAATTTCTTTGACCTGTTGCCTGATGTACTTTTGGCAAATTCAGAACGTGGAATATTTGGAGGGTTCAGCGCGTCATGTGAACGCCTCTTACCTGTCCTTGATCTGGACTGCCTTCTTTTTGGAAGTGCCATTATGTTGCCCTTTACTTTAAAATCTAAAATAAATAAGGGAAGAAGAAGAAAAGGGAAAGTATAAGGCATTATCTTCTGTACCAAGCCTCCCGTTACCTTCTTGCCATTCCCTTATTTTACCTATCCCCTTAAAGCTTATAAACTTATAAGAAATCCCCAATATTAATAATTTTAGTATTTTATAATCGCACCTTATATTTGTCAAGTAAAAACATCATTGAAGGTTACGTACAATTTTCTATTTTCTCCTGTATTATTCTAAATCCTAAATCAATGGCTTCATTAATCTTATCAGGAAGCTGTCCACCGGCTTGAGCCATATCTGCACGCCCACCACCACCACCACCAACAATTTTTGCAATATCCCTGGCTATATTGCCGGCATGAAGCCCTTTCTTGACTAAATCGTTACTCAACGAAGTTATTAATGTTACCTTTCCATTCTCCGTTGTTCCTAACACTATCGCCACGGAACCCAGACTTTCTTTTAACGAGTCTACAGTCTTCCTTAAATCACCTATATCCACTCCTTCTATTACCTCTGCTACAATTTTTACTCCTGATATTTCCCTGGCATTAGCAATCAGTTTAGAAGAAAACTCTCTGGCTCCTTCTTTTTTTGCTTTTTGCACATCTTTTCTTAAGTCTCTTATTTGTAGCATCAGCTCTTCGGCACGTTGAACGGCCATGTTTTCCTGAGCATCTAGAACGGCACATAATCTATCAAGTGTTTTCTCTTTCTGCGTTATTCTTGTGAGGGCTTCATTCCCTGTTACAGCTTCTAATCTGCGTATTCCTGCTGCTATTGATGATTCGCTTGTAATCTTAAATAATCCTATTTCACCAGTATTGCTCACGTGCGTACCCGCACAAAGTTCCTGACTGTAATCTCCAATGTTTACCACCCTGACATTCTCACCGTACTTCTCCCCAAACAATGCCGTTGCACCTGCTTTCCTGGCTTTATCCAGTGTCATTTCCTCAGTAATAACAGGGGCATTTTCCATAATCCTCTCATTCACAAGCGCTTCTATCCTTGCAATTTCATCTTTTTTAATACCTTCAAAATGGTGAAAATCAAAACGAAGTCTTTCAGGAGCCACAAGGGAACCGGATTGCTCGGCATGTTGCCCTACTACCTGTCGTAGGATGTAATGCAGCAGATGTGTTGCCGAATGATTACGTCTTATGGCTGCTCTTCGTTCTTTATCAATAACACAAGTAACGTTTTCATTTGTCTTGATCCTGCCCTCTACCACCTTACCAATATGCACTATAATGTCATTGGATTTCTTTGTGTTGCTAATTTCAACCTTTGAGTTCTTTGTTTGAACTATACCGGTGTCACCTAACTGCCCTCCGGCCTCTGCATAAAAAGGAGTTTGGTCAAGCACTATATGAATTTCCTGTCCTGCTTCAGCAGAATCAACCAATTGTTCATTTATAATAAGACCAATGACTCTACTTTCAGCTTCACAATTTTCATAACCCAGGAAAGTCGTCTCTTTTGCTGTTTCTTTAATTGTACCTATCGGACCCTCATCAAAAATATTCCCCGTCATTTGCGATGACACTTTCGCCCGTTCACGCTGCATTTGCATTTCTCTCTCAAAACCACTTTCATCAACAGTCAGACCACTCTCTTCCAGGATCGATTTTGTCATCTCGAATGGATATCCAAAGGTATCATACAGTTGAAAAGCATCCCGGCCCGACAATCTCTTTTGTCCGCTCCTGCGAAGGCCTTCCATAAGTTCGTCCAGCCTCTTATTCCCCATAAATAAGGTTTCATGGAACCTTTCTTCTTCATTCTTTATAATTCTTGCAATATTTTCCCGACGTTGCTTTATCTCAGGATAAGCTTCATGCATTACATCAGCAATAATGGGAACAAGTTTGTAGAGAAAGCACTCCTCTTTTCCCAATTTTAACCCATCACGAACCGCCCTTCTTAAAAGCCTTCTTTCTACGTAACCCCGTCCTTCATTACCTGGCAGAACGCCATCTGAGATACAAAATATTATTGCCCTTATGTGGTCGGCTATTCTATTCATCAGCTTGCCGTTTTCTGTCTGGCTATCGTATTTAACCTCAGTAATCTCAGAAATATTCTGAATTATGGGTTTAAAAATATCTATCTCAAAATTTGTGCTGACACCCTGCATAACACTGGCCATCCTCTCCAAACCCATTCCGGTATCCACGTTCTTGTTCGGTAAAGGCTCAAGTACTCCTCCATCTCTTCTGTCAAACTGTGTAAAAACAAGATTCCATACCTCAACAAATCGTTCGCAGTCACAATCAGGAGCACACTCTTTTCTTTTACATCCCACATCCTTCCCTCGATCGTAAAAGATTTCCGAGCACGGACCGCAAGGACCATTTGGACCATCCGAAGGAGCGCTTGCTGGCCAATAATTTTCCTTTTCTCCAAACCTGTATATCTTGTTTTTGGGAATACCAATCTTCTTCAGCCAGATATTGTATGATTCTTCGTCTTCCAGATAAACACTAACAGACAACCGTTCTTCCGGAAGCTTCATTTCATTAAGCATAAATTCCCATGCCATCTCTATTGCTTCCAGTTTGAAATAATCTCCAAAGGAAAAATTACCCAGCATTTCAAAGAAAGTGTGATGCATAGGAGTTTTACCTACATTTTCTATATCACCCGTCCTGATGCATTTCTGGCATGTCGTAGCACTCTTTACTCCCAACGTCCCCTTTCCCATAAACATGTCCTTGAACTGGTTCATCCCTGCACCGGTAAATAACAGAGTTGGATCATTCTCAGGGACAAGCGAATCACTTGGGAATAGAGAATGCCCTTTTTTCTCAAAAAAACTTAAAAATTTACTTCTGATTACGTTAGTTTCCATAATATTATTTGATATTCTACATGCCTTAATAGCTAAATCAAGGCAAATATTGTGACATGATATCTGACGCAAGAATACAATCAGTTACTTCTAAATACATAGAGTACATTAATTTAGCGTTGACAAGATCAAACCACTATATATAATTTTAAACTAAATCTTAATGAAAGAAAATTTATAATATTCATTCTATTTGGAATAGAAAGGAC
>JACZYU010000003.1 GCA_022570935.1 Planctomycetota bacterium
TTGAGATTTATGTTTGCCTTTGGAAGTTAATGTACTTAACTCTTTTCGCTCAACTTCATCAAGTGTCACTGTGTATTTCTTCATATTCAAACCTCCTTAGTTTAATATGAAGAAATTATAACCTATTATTTGCGACATTACAAGGTTGACACGACACTAGCCCATGATTTAGGGCACACACCTTTTGGGCACTGTGGCGCTATGGTTTTAGGAGAGTTATTCAAAGAGAAGTTTGCAACTACTTATCACGAAGATTATCTAGGAAAACAGATAGAATATGGGGGAACATTTTATCACAATGTTCAAGGGATTAAGGTGGTTGATTTATTAGAACTAGCGTGAGTTTACGAATTAGCCGTGGCTAATTCGCCAACTCATTATATTACAACGAGTTAGAGTTTTTAATCCTTCCCCCTAACTCTTTTTATTGATATGTGCATTATTTTATTGACTTTATGGCATAATTATGGTAATCTTCCCCCTAACTAATAATTGTTCGGGGGATTCCATGGCCTATTTGACTCGTAAACGTATTAAAGGCATTTCTTATTATTATGCAGAGGAAAGTGAATGGAGAAATGGACGATCAAAACGGATATGGCAAAAATATTTAGGACCACTTTCAAAAATTATTGCCGCAATTGAAGGAACACCGCACAAACCAGAATATGCTGAAATATTTCAACTTGGTGGTCCTGCTGCTTATTGGAATATAATTGAAGAATTCAATATGACAGAAGTTATTGATAGTGTATTTCCAAAACGCGAACAGGGACTAAGCATTGGTTTTTATTTGCTGCTTGCCGCTGTGAACCGGGGGATAGAGGCCGTTAGCAAACGGTCTATGTGGAAGTGGTTTCAAGATACAATTTTTTTAAGGATGTTTCCAGAAATAGATAAGCCATCATTAAGCTCCCAACGTTTTTGGGATAATATGACCGCAATTAAGGAAGATAAAATACTTTCAGCATGGATGAAGGTTGTTGATTATGTTTTGGACCGTGAGAATATAGACTTGTCCTGTGCATCTTTTGATGGAACTAATTTCTATTCGTTCATCGGTTCATTTAATATGCGTTGTTCTGTTGCAAAACGCGGAAAAAACAAACAAGGGCGCAAAGACCTTAGACAAATAAATTATGCTCTGTTCTGCACAAGAAAGGATCATTTCCCATTATACTTTGATGTGTTTGAAGGAAATAGACATGATTCTAAAGAGTTTGGAGTAGTTATTGAGAAGTTTTTTTATGCTTTTAAACACAGAAAACCAAACAACGAAGGTATGACGTTAGTCTTTGATAAAGGCAATAATTCAGAGGAAAACCTGAACCAATTCCTCTTTGATTCCGGTTATCATTTTGTAGGTTCAGTGAAACCGGACGATCACAAAGACCTGGCTTTAATTTCCAACAGCGACAAGCGTTTTATTTCACTATCCAATCCCAGACTGGAACAAGTCAAGGCATTTCGAACCAGTAAAAAAATTTATGGAAAAGATATGACCGTAGTAGTAACGTTCAACAATAATCTATATACTTCTCAGATTAAATCAATAAATAACGAGATAAATAAATGTCTTGGTAAACTTTCTAAGCTTTCCATGAAACTGGCTGATCGCAGTGATGGAAAAATCACCAAAGGGAAAAAGCCTACAGTTGAATCTGTTAAAAAGCAGGTATCGTCAATACTTTCAGGACAGCACATGAAAAAACTGATTGGAACCGAGGTCACAGAATACAAGGATGTTCCTGTTCTTAGCTATGACCTTAAGGGTGAAACTTATGCTACGCTTGCCGATACCTACCTGGGAAAGAATATTATTATAACGGATAATCATAATTGGTCTACAGATGAAATTATTCTTACTTATCGAAGTCAATACGTTATCGAGGACGTTTTCAAACAGATGAAAGATAGAAAAACGGGAACCTGGTGGCCTATGTTTCATTGGACTGATCAAAAAATAAAAGTCCATGGTTTGTACTGTTCACTATCATTACTTATAAGAGCTTTAATAATGAAAAGAGTTCAGGAATCTGGAATCCCCATCTCCATGAATAATCTGCATGATAAGCTGGCGGGAATTAGGGAGGTATTGAATGTTTTCCCAAATGGAAAGAAAAAACCGGCAACCCAGTCGATTGTTAGCAAAATGGATAAGGTGCAGAAACGAATCTTCGACTTATTTAAAATGAAGCATTACTTACCAAGTTAGGGGGAAGGACTGGATGCTGTAACTTGTTATAGTATTATAAGTTGTAGAATTAGCCACGGCTAATTCGTAAACTCACGCTAGATCAACTAATTCTAATATTGTTCCAGGCGACAAGTACATCTAAAAATGCCTTATTTTATGTCCAGTTTATGGGGAGTATTATAATAAGGTAAGAGGCATAAATAAGAATGCAATGCAAATTCTATTAAATTATATATGGCCTGGAAATGTGAGAGAACTTGAAAATGCAGTTGAAGCCGCTATGGCTCTTGCTCCCGGAGACGTAATAGAAGCAAAATACCTCCCTTCCTTCTTACTCCTGACTCAGCCTCAATATGCTGATTTCTACCAGATCCCTCAACACTTTACACTTAAAGAAGCAGAAAATGAAATAATCAGGTTTACTCTGGAGAAAACAAAAGGCAATAAGTCCAAAGCCTCACGATTGCTTGGAATGGGTTTAAGAACTTTACAAAGAAAGATTAAAGAGTCATTAAATTAAAGAAGTTGTTTGTGCTTATATGAGTTTAAGTAGGAATGAACAGAAGCCATAAAGTCAAATGATTTAAGGTTGTATCTTTTAGTGGGGTTGTTGAAGTGAAATGGGGCTAAGCATGGTAAGAATTATCAGGTTGTCCGAGATTTTAAATACTTAACACAAACATTTAAAAAGGGATTTACAAATAAACAGCTATTAATACTCTTTACTCGGACAACCTGTGGCTTTTATTATTGTTAATTTATAAATCGCTCAATTTAAGCCGTAAAATCGTTTTTCTAAAGTGTTTGATTCAGATGAAGATTTTTCGCTTACAGCGTATGTACTCGATGCGACTCTTTCATTCATTAAACCGCACTTTTCGCATATTCGGTTATAGGGTCCTTTACTGTGAAATTGTTTTCCGCATTTTAAACAGTCTCTCTTTTTCTTTAATTCGATCTTTGTGGTACTAAAACCTTTAGAGACCTCTCTCAATTTCATCTTTTTTCTATTTAGTTTTAAATAGCTTGTAGTATTTTTCATCACTGACTGTCTCCTTATCCATAACTACAAAAAAATGACTAACAATGTTCCCGGATTTTATATTTTTGATGTGAGTTCTAATGTAAGTTAATTCTTTTGATTGCTTCAGGTTACGTATGGAGATTTCGCTTGACTTTTATTTTAATTTATGTAATTTTGCAATCTTACTGGGGGGCTGATTGCCCACATCACAATAGCAATATTGGATGTGGGCAATCTTTTTGTTACAGGAAAGAGATTTAATAACGTCTCGGAAATTCTACAAAGCTGACTAAGCTAAGCTCCGCTTTGGCTTAACTCTGTGACTTATTGAAATATTTGATCTTACCCGCCAGAACGATGTCGGGCTGGTAAAACTTATTCTTTGCACTATTAAGGATAGTTTACAATTATCAGTGCAATTTTCATTTTGCGAAGCCACGCTGAGCGAGGCGAAGCAAAATGCCATAAATTTGCGACCGAAGGAAGCTAATTTATTTGGATAATGATATTGCCATAAAAACGGAGAATTTGACAAAGGCGTACAGAAGCTTTTGGGGGCGTAAAAAGATATTAGCGCTGGATAAACTAAATATAGATATTAAAAAAGGTGAAATCTTTGGATTGCTTGGCCCAAATGGTTCCGGAAAAACAACTACTTTAAAACTCCTTTTAGGGTTGATCTTTCCAACGGAAGGCAGGGCATTCGTATTAGGAAAGACAACAAATGATGTGGACGTAAAGAACAGGATCGGCTTCTTACCGGAAGAATCTTGCTTTTACAAGTTTTTAAATGCAGACGAGATACTGGACTTTTACGGTCAGCTATTCAGGATATCCAGAAAAGAGAGAAAGATAAGAATAGACCGGCTCATTGAGCAAGTGGGACTTGGGTTTGCAAGGAAAAGACCCCTGAGGCAATATTCCAGGGGAATGTTACGTAGAATTGGTATTGCACAGGCATTAATAAATGATCCTGACCTGATTATTCTTGATGAACCAACCAGCGGGCTTGACCCTATCGGTACCAGAGAGACAAAGGATCTAATCCTTGCATTAAAAGAGCGGGGAAAAACGGTTCTTTTGTGTTCACATCTTTTATCTGATGTACAGGATATTTGTGATAGAGTTGCAATACTTGATAAGGGTAAGCTTCAAATCTCAGGTACAATTGATGAATTGCTTTCCAGTAAAGATGTTGTTGAGATACTAATCCGTAACCTGTCGGATGAGGCAATTATTGAAGTGGAGACGTTTATAAAGGAAAAGCATGGCGAAGTCATCTCAGTCAAAAATTCTTCCGGTACGCTTGAGGGTTTATTTCTAAAGATCAATGCAGCAAATATTAGTAATAGCAAAACAGACGTTTAAGGAAGCTGTTAGAAATAAGATACTGTTTGTCTTTATTACTCTTGGCTTAATTACCATTTGCTGTTCCGTTTTCATGCCGGTTGTTGGTGATGGCAGAGAGAAAATTAAGATCGTTGAATCTATGTGCTTTCGTTCCATTACCTTCTTTGGTACATTGGCAGCGATTTTACTTTCCGCATCCTCTATCCCAACCGATATAGAGAATAGGGTGCTTTGTACTATAACCACAAAGCCCGTTCAGCGAACCAATATAATATTTGGGAAGATTGTCGGTTTTATGTACATAATTGGGGTATTACTGATAATAATGGGCGGCGCCAGTTATGCATTGATCAAATTCACAGCATTGAAACATAGCGCTCAAGGTAATGGCAACCTCCTGGCCAGGGAAAAAATCGATCCTCATACTTTCCAGATAACAGGAGAGTCGGTCAGGAAGATGGGAAATGTTTCATGGATAGAAGGTGGAGGGAAAGGAACCTCAGTATGGAAGTTTAAGGGATTACATTCTAAAAACAGAAATGATGACCTCGAGATCGAGGCAGATTTCCTTGTAGAAAGTAAAAAGAGATTTACCGGGAAAATTCCAATAAATATTAAGATCATTAATCCTTACTCAGCGAAGGTGTTGACTGAATCGATAGAAGTGTCGCGCAACAAGCCGGGTTTGTTAAAAATTGGCGGTGAATTTCTTGGGGGAAGTGAGGAATTAACGATTGTAGTATCACCGGTGAATACCGGAGATTTCATTGGTATAAGTCCAGACAGCTTAAGAGTTTTCTTTGGAAGTAAAAGTTTTGAATATAATTTCCTGAAGGGTTTAACGATAATCTCCTCTCAATTCTTGCTTATGGTAATAATAGCAGTATTAGGGTCTACGTTTCTTTCCCTTCCTGTTAATATTCTCTTCTGTTTATTTATTTTCTTTTGTGGTAATATAACCGACTTTATGCGTGATTTATCAACAGTTATCAATGTTTTTGAAATGCACGATCATGAGCACGGGATATCCGCTGTATTGAAAAAAACAAACGTTTTTGTGACTTTTCTGGATTATGTTATAAGGAAACCTATATTTCTACTAAGCTATATATTACCTGATTTCAAAAATTTCAGTGTTGGAAAATATTTTGTAGATGGTATAAATATTCCGTGCAAAACAGTATTTATGAGTTTTGGTTATGCGGTTTTGTATGCTTTCTTTTGTTTACCAATATCATTTGTAGTTTTTAAGAGAAGAGAAATAGCTTAGTTCCTTAGTAAAAATATTTTAACCGATTTTGGCAAAATAATTATTTGTACAAATTTTCAGGACGTGTAATCAGTCCTACATAGTCTTTCTGGCGGGTAAACACCAAATAATAAGATTCAAATAATTTACCCCGTGAGATATAAATTTATTATATAGGAATTTCCATTTTAAGTCTTTATGGTTTTTGTGGTTATGTCATTGTCCTTTTACTGTGAGGCGACTCAAACCTAAAGGAATGAGTTACATTTCGTAATTCTAAAGCTAAAGACTTGGTTTCGTGCTGATAGTGGATGTAACTCATACCTTTAGGTTTGATGATGCAAGATTCATGCTGGCGGTTAAAGTCCGCCCAGAGGGCGCTAATTTAACATGTTTAATATTTACTTATTTCTCAAGTTAAATCAGTTTGTTTGCATGCATAAATTAATATTATTTATCTAACGGGGCGGGCAAATTCCAATTACTAAAGGTCCAAATGTCCAAACAATATGATTTGTTTGTAGTTTGTGATTTGAGATTTGTAATTTATTAACTCCTGTTTGGTTCTGGCTCGGCCAGGTTGTATTTGGTATGAAAAAGTACTCATTACCAAGATCAATAATAGTACCATTATTAATAATATTTATAATTTCTGCGCTGATTTTCCTTCAATACAGAATTAACAATCTAAGAAGGGCGCCTGATTCAGGTTATATGTATCTTGATTCGTTAGAAGCTATACCGATAACGCTCCTTGGCAGCTTCAGGGGTATTCTGGTTGATCTTTTATGGATTCGGGGTATTGCAAGACATGAGGAAAAAAAGTACTATGAGCTTCTTACTATAAATAATCTGATTGCAAAATTACAGCCGCATTATCCTGCTGTATGGATATACCAGGCATGGAATATGTGCTATAATATTGCCTATGAATGGGAATCGCCGGAGAATAAATGGAAATGGATCATAGCAGGACTGAACTTTGCAGAAAAAGGTGCTTCAAAAAATCCAACAAGCGGAGACTTACTCTTTGAGATTAGTTATATATACTTTCATAAATTTGACTCAAGAAGTTTTAAGTATGCCGATTATTACAGAGAACGGCTAAAGGAAGAAACTGGCAAGGATAATTATGAACAAGCGCTTTACTGGGCAAGAAGGTCCTTAAATTACAATTCAAAGTTTCGCAAAAGGATTGTAATCGAAAGGACAGTTTGCCATATTTTGTGGCAAGCTTCTCTGCAGGCGGAAAAAGATGGTAAGCTGGAGGAGGCTTGGGAGTATGCAGCAAAATCTGTTGATGAGTGGGAGGTTTATCTGGAAAAGCATCCTGAAGACCCTGGTGGGATAGCCAGAAGTTTTTTAGAGAAGATTAATGAAAAGAGATTACAACTTGAACAAAAAATTTAGAAAGGTGAATTAAATGGTAAAAGAATTTTTCAGGCATAGGTTGCTGAGTAAGGTAATCCTATTATTTATTATTACAATATTTATGTCGCAGGGGGCAATATATGCAACACCGAGTGGTCATGCAGATAAGGCTCAACTTGAAAAAACCAGTGCAGAATCAGTAGCGGCTAAAAGTGCCCAAAGAGCAGAATCATACCATGATACGTCAATACCCAGGCTTTGGTGGCTTGCGCCGCTTGGTGCGGTTTGCGCATTGTTCTTTGTGCGTAAATTCTATAAAGAAGTGATGAGTTACCCCGAGGGTGACAAAAAGATGATTGAGATTGCCGAGCATGTTCGAGAGGGGGCTTTTGCCTATCTGAAACAGCAATACAAGGTTGTCGCCATATTTTTTATATTTGTATTCATTGTACTTTTAGTACTCTCTTTTGGATTAAAGATTCAATCCGGATTGGTGCCATTTGCCTTTCTGACAAGCGGATTTTTGTCAGGGCTTGCAGGATTCCTGGGAATGAAGATGGCAACAAATGCAAGCGCAAGGACAACAGAAGGGGCAAAGAAGTCATTGGACCAGGCTTTGAAGATAGCCTTTAGAAGTGGTGCAGTGATGGGATTAATTGTTGTTGGACTGGGTCTTCTAGATGTGTCTGTATGGTTCTTTATCCTTCGAAAGTTTACAGATATTTCCCTTACTGAGATGGCTGTAATACTTCCCTGTTTTGGTATGGGCGCAAGTTTTCAAGCCCTCTTTGCAAGGGTAGGAGGAGGTATTTTCACAAAGGCTGCAGATGTGGGCGCTGACCTGGTAGGAAAAGTTGAAGCAGGTATCCCCGAAGATGATCCCAGGAACCCCGCAACCATTGCTGATAATGTTGGTGACAATGTTGGCGACGTGGCCGGGATGGGCGCTGACTTGTATGAATCATATTATGCCTCAATACTCGCAAGCGCCGCATTGGGTATTGCTTGTGGATTAGGCATTGCCGGGCTTGTGTTACCGATGAGCATAGCAGGTGTAGGAATCATTCTATCTATCATAGGTATCCGACTTGTAAAAACTAAAGAAGGGGCATCGCAAAAGGAACTCTTAAAAGCTTTAGGAAGGGGCGTAAACGTAAGCTCAATCTTAATCGTGATACTGTCTGCAGTTATTATAAAGTTCCTGCTTCCCGGACATTTTGGAATCTGGGGTTCGATAGTTACAGGTTTGATCGCCGGTATTATTATAGGTAAAGGAACAGAATACTTTACATCTGCTGATCATGGTCCGACAAGAGGCATTGCCGAGCAGGCGAAGACAGGTGCTGCTACTCTTATTATAGATGGTGTTGCTACAGGTATGATGTCAACCATAATTCCTGTAACTACCATTGCCGTTGCTATTATGTTGAGCTTTATGTTTGCCGGTGGATTCTCAAGTACATCGATGGGGCTCTATGGTATCGCTATTGCCGCAGTAGGTATGCTGTCAACGCTCGGAATTACACTGGCAACTGATGCTTACGGTCCTATTGCAGATAATGCCGGTGGTAATGCCGAGATGAGTGACCAGGAGCCAATAGTCAGAGAAAGGACAGATGCCCTTGATTCTCTTGGAAACACGACAGCCGCTACAGGTAAAGGATTCGCAATCGGCTCAGCAGCATTAACAGCTATGGCATTATTAGCAGTATATGTTGAGCAGATTAAGATAGGTTTGGAAAGGACTGGTGTCCATGCTGTGGAAGTAGCCGGTCGTATGGTAGATACTACAGCACTGCAGATATCTGACTTGATGATTTATTACAATGTTACACTGATGAATCCTAAAGTCCTTGTAGGCATTTTTATCGGTTCTATGGTGTCATTTGTATTCTGTGCTTTGACTATGAAAGCTGTCGGCAGGGCAGCGGGAAAGATGGTAGAAGAAGTGAGAAGGCAATTCAGGGAAATACCTGGTATAATGGATGGGACAGGCAAACCTGATTATGCAGCGTGTGTATCCATAAGCACAAAGGGCGCTCAGAGGGAAATGCTGCTTCCCTCATTCCTGGTAATATCTATTCCTATAGCTGTCGGCCTGATTTTAGGTGTTTCTGGAAGTATGGGATTGCTGGTCGGCGGATTATCAACAGGATTTCTCCTGGCTATCTTTCTGGCTAATGCCGGTGGTGCCTGGGACAATGCGAAAAAGTATATTGAAACAGGACAGCTCGGAGGTAAGGGGTCAGACGCGCATAAAGCGGCTGTCATTGGTGACACTGTGGGAGATCCTTTCAAGGATACATCCGGTCCGTCACTAAACATCCTTATCAAGTTGATGACGATTGTTTCAGTTGTCTTTGCCGGGTTTATAGTGAAGTATTCACCAAAAATTGGAGCTTTTTTACATCTTAACTAAATAAATGATATAAAGTAGGGGCGAATGATTATTCGCCCCTAACATCTTTGGTTTTTTGACTATAGCTGGTTATTATGTCAAAAATGAATGAAGATTTAAACAAGAGTAGTTTTACGGTCTGTCCTAACTCAAGCTGTGAATATAATCATCACATGGAAGGGGCGAACTTTTGTACGCTTTGCGGTACCTTACTGTACCAGAGATGTGAAGATTGTTTGACTACAAATCCAAAATACGCAAAGTTCTGTCACTATTGTGGCACGAGCCTGCTGGAGCTTAGGTCGATAGAGGGACAATACGAAGATGTAGAAGATGCAGAGAGTTAAGCTCCGGTTGCCCGATATCAAGTGGAATTGGGTGTCCTCTATTACAGGAGATACTGGACTCCTCCCGAAAGGGAGGCTTTTCTTGTCCATCAAATGCCGGTTCAATCTTGTAGATTGAACCGAAACGTTTAGGTTCAGGCTACAAACCTGAACCAGTGGTAAAAGTCTGTTAAAAAAAATCAGCCCAGGGTTTTAGGTTTTTCGGAGGTGTCAATACGATAGATTCAAAAGGAATTGCGGTTGCGTGTGCGAAAACCGCTGATAATAAAAAGGCGCAGAATATAATTATACTTGATATCAGCAAGCTTACGTCTATTACAAGATATTTCGTAATTTGTACAGGAATCAATGAACGGCAGCTTCATACCATAGCCGATGAGATAGAAAAAGAGTTGAAGACGTTTTCAATCAAGAAATATGGAATAGAAGGGTATCAGGAAGCAAAATGGATACTCATTGACTACGGCGATGTCATAGTGCATCTCTTTGACAAAGAAATGCGAAGCTATTATGACCTGGAGTTACTCTGGGGAGATGCCCCCAGGGTCAAATGGTAGGATACTTATTCCCGATACATCCCAATTATCCTTACATTTTATGCTTTCAACAGCGAGTCCGAGAATTGTCATTCCGGACTCGATCCAGAATCTAATACTATTGTAAATACTTATAATTATAGATTCTGAAACCTTCCCGACTTCACCATTCAGACTGGCAGTCTTTAATTAGTTGACCCTGGGAAAAGAACTTTTTCAGGGTCAACTAACTAGCCTTTCTTAACTGCTCTCTTCTTCCATTTCCTCCTTGCTGCACCACCTGCAAGTCCCACTAAACCAAAGATATCCAATGCTAAATTTCTCGAATATCTTAAATGCTCTTGACAAAGTAGTCTCGTTTGTACTAATGTGATCTCATGGTTATAAAATCTGTTGGCATAAGAGAATTAAAGACTCATCTTAGTAAATATCTGAGAAATGTAAAAAACGGTGGTGAGGTTATAGTTTCAGAAAGGGGAAGAGTGATAGCCCGTATAATACCTGCCAATAAAAGGTCAAAGCCACCATTAGAAACTATTTTGCTAAAGCTATCAGAGGAAGGCAAGATAATATTGCCAACTGTTTATAAGAAATCTTCTCCTCCACTATCAAGGAAAAAGATAGAAGGTTCACCTTTTTCTGATGCGGTAAGAGAGGGACGAAGGTGATTCTGTATTGCGATACGTCTGCTCTTATAAAGAGATATGTGGAAGAAAAGGGTACTGAACGTGTTGATGCTCTTTGGGAGGATTGCCAGGGTATTTCTACATCTGTGGTGGCTTTTGCCGAAGCTATATCAGCATTCAGTCGAAAACTGAGAGAAGGTATTCTATCCAGGAAAGAATATACTAAGACAGTAAGGAAATTCAGGGATGATTATGAGCATCTAATCTTGGTTCCTGTTGATAATAATTTGAATTCTGTTATGGAGAATCTCTTCAACAGACATTCGTTAAGAGGGTTTGATGCAATTCATCTGGCTTCGGCCCTTGTCTTTACGAATTCAAAGGAAATTGATTTATTTTTTGCATGTTTTGACCATATACTGAATGAAGCAGCCATAAAAGAGGGATTAAAGGTTATCCATAATTAAGGTAAAAAGCTATCTGTCTTCTTTAGCTTTTGAGGAAGATATTTTTCAATTACATAGTTTAATCCATGTTTAGCAAGCGCCTGCTGCTCTGCCCTTACACCCATTTTTAATAGCTGATTAATTGCCTTCTGCCATTCCTTACTCTGTTTTATAAACGGGTCGTTCTTCAAGGCGTCTTTTGCTCTCTTAATATCTACGTCTTTTAATGGATGCGTTGGGAGTTTGTAATCAATGATATCTTGCGGTGTTATGCCAAGGTATCGTGCATTTGGTACGCAGAAATACTGGTTTATGTGTGCCGCATTTCCTGACCCCACCTTCAGGGTTCTGTATATGTTGCTGATGCCATAAGGATCTCCATCAACAAAGACATAAACAGGGATCTTTTTCCCTTCTGATAAACGCCTGATAAATCTTCTGCATGCTCTGGTTGGAACACCTCCCATGGAGATTAATATACAGTTTGCTTTCTTCCAGTAATTGTGTTTTACAAGCCGCTGGAACATCCCGGCAGTTTCTATTACCAGTATAAACTTTGCGTTGGTTTCGAATTTCAGATGCTCAGTTGAAATGGGAATAGAGTATGCGCCTGAGCCGAATTTAGTGCAGTCGATTTTGAGCTGCTCACCGGTATCCTGATCCTTATCTATTACTATCAGTTTTCCGGCTACATCTCCTCCCTTCTCTTCCGGGATAAAACCCAATTGCTCTCTGTTGACTTCAAACATTGCTTCAACATCATCAATTACAGTATCTGATTCAGGTTGTTCCTCAAAACGTGCTTCGCCCCAGTTCTTGGATACATAATAGGCCTCTCTTTTTGTGGCTACATCATCTTTTTCAAGAAGTTCCTTGGAAAGAGACATTATTCTCAGTGTCTGGGCAAATGTCTTTACGGTATTTACCGTTAAAGTGCGGGATTTTTTCTGCCCGATAAGTTCTAAGAAACCTCTCTTTGGAGTATATTTAACATTGCTCAATGCGCGAATTGGAAAAGACATACTGGGTTTTTGTTTCTTTGTGATCTTGTCGTGAATGGTGGAAGCAGATTCTTCTATTTTCTTTAGTGTTTTTGTCATGATCTACTCCTTTCGAGGATGTCTGTCAGATTATTAATTATTTTTTGTTCCTGCCTGTCGTTTAGGTCTAATATTTCCTTTAATGCTATTCCTATATGAGGTATGTATTTCTTGATATACGATTTCTTCTTGAATTCTTCAGCCGCCCTCTTTTTTCTCTTGATAAATGTAGATAGGTGGCGCCCGCATTCCTGCAAGGCCAGTTTTATCTCTTTCTCAATCTCAGGGTAATGTGCAATGGCCTCTTTACTTTCTGATGTAAAAGGTACCCAGACAGATGCGAGGTGTACCATCAGTAGTATCGGCCCGGAAGGGAGTGCACCGGCAGATTGTGAAAGTCCATAATTTCTCCATGAGGTGTTTATTGCTGATTCGGTAACGACGCACGCGGATTGTTGATACAGCAAAGGAACTCTATTGGCAAACCTCAGCAGTCTTATCAAGCCTTCTTCCGGTAAATCTCCCCCGTATGCCAGCCCGACCTCAATCTGAAAGGGGTTGCCTCTATATACAGATGGTGGCCGCGTAATTGATGTGAAGAAATCTGCATTGATTTGTTTTTTAAGGCCTTTTATTATGGCGTCTTCTCCAATTGGAGAGATGCAGTCTGTAGGGGGATTCATGATCTTCGTTAACTTGATGGCCTTGAAAAGTGAGTCTGCCTCCTGGACTGCGATTCTTGAAGGTCGGGCCTTTCCATTTAAACCAGCTTTTTCACAAATCTCATTTGCAACTCTTGTGCTTACCCTGGAGAAATCATTAGTAAGGCAGGACCGGAGATTTTTTGATTTTGTGTCATGCAGCATCTTTATTAATATTCCCAGTTCAATGCCATAGGGATGTGGCTTTATCTCTTTTGGTTCGATTGGCAATTCTTTTGACGCCCTGGGATACCTTGTTTCCTTGCCTTCGGGGTTGATGTATGTTATATCAGCGTGTGGATTGGCGATGGATGTTTGTTCAATGTATCCGTCTACAGACTGCCGGCCTTTCTGGTATCTTGCTTCTAACTCAATAACTACCTTTGTGCCTCGTTTGACTTCATAATCGACTATCTCATCTTTTATAATTCGAGGTTCATTTTTTTGCGTGTCAATCACAAGACTGTAATGGTGTGCAGGTGTCTTTGGTGAAATTTTTGAAGTTATCAGTATTGGTTTGCCGGTTGTCAGCTGGCCATACATGCCTGCCGCGGATATGCCTATCCCCTGCTGCCCTCTAGACATTTTAAGCGTATGGAATTTTGAACCATAAAGTAATTTACCAAAAATCTTTGGTATGTGAGTTTTTAAAATACCGGGTCCATTATCTTCAATGGTAACTGTAAATCTATCTTCAGAATTTTTTACATGGCTTATGTGTACTTTTATGTCAGGAAGGATTTTCGCTTCTTCACATGCATCCAGAGAGTTGTCAATTCCTTCCTTGATCGTTGTGAGCAAGGCTTTTCTGGGGTTGTCAAATCCAAGTAAGTGTCTGTTCTTTGTGAAGAATTCACTTACGGAGATTTCTCTTTGTTTTTTTGCAAGGTCTTGAGCAGTTATCCTCGGGGTGTCTCTAGTCTGTTTTTTGTTTTTCTTTGAGGCTGTCATTTCTGGTAATCTCTTTTAATTGGTCATTGTCCTTTTATCTTCCATGATCGTCTTGCAGTTACTGCAAAGAACAGCCCCTTTCTGATCTGTATCACTCACGTTGCTTGACAAAAACATAACGCATTTGTTATTTGTACAATGGCGAAGCCCATATGTATGTCCCAGTTCATGAACGGCTTCAATAATTATCCTTTTTTTAAACAGAGTGAAATCCTCCGGTAGATCGTAAAATTTTTGCCTAAGCCTCGTTAAGGAAATTACTGCCACCTTTTTCTTTATGACTGCTTCTCCAAAAACGAATGTACGCTCAGGTACATATAAATCTACGTCTGCTATTCCCAGTATTCTGTCATATCCTGTTAATCCTAATTTGTGTATTCGTTTCAGAATTTTTGTTGAATGATACTGTTTTTTCTGTTTGTGATATGCATAAGCTGGATCTTCTAATTGTCTGCCAATGTCTATTTTTACATTAAACCTATCTTCTAGCTCTTTTTGTGTGTTATGTAGGATTTCTTTGTCTATGGTTCCTATCGGGATGATACAAACTTTTTTTCTCATAGAGATATTTGATGCGTAGTTTGTTTTTGTGGCTGCATTTCCCATTAATAGTAACAGCGGTATTAGAATTGAAAATTTTCTACAGTATTTTAGAACTGATATCATAATCTTGACAAAAACAACCGTCATTTATTACGCGGCTTGCCAGTACAGAAAATAGAGTTTTCCCTCAACGGTTGATAGATTCGCGTGATATTGTGGTTTGCTTACTTTTTGAGTTTGGAGGGTGGAGAGAAAACTGAAAAGCGTATTAGCTGGAGAGAGATTAATATTAATATATATAATCTGTATTCCTGTCGGCGCTAGATTCTAAGTTTACGATTCACCGTTTAAATTGCTGTTTAAACCGGTACCATGCGTTTTGATTATCTCAAGTGCTTGGAGTTTTGTAAAACCTTCTTTGCAGAGAGAGGCATAAAAATTATGCATAAGCTTTGCCATTATCTTCTGCAAATCCATACACTGTGGTAGTATTTCATTCAGGAACCGCAAGCCTTGCTCTACCTCAATCTGTGCCATTAAATGTTTTAAGTTGTCGTCCGCTTTGTCTTCCACTGTTTTATGTAAACATTCTTACGAGTAAAAAATAGGCCATCATGATCAGAGTAATCAGACTAAATTGAATCCCTAAATGTCTAAACTCTTGTATAACTAAGCGCATTGTTTTCCTCCTACCATATATAGTAGATATTTGTAGGTACTGTACAACATTTGTGCAAAATGTCAAGTATTTTTTATAATATTTTGTTTTGGGAAAAATTGACAAATGTAAAAGTGACAAATTTCAACTATTTAGCCTGATTCCAAGGTTTTAGAGGGGAGAGCTTCTGCCTTAAATTATGAAATTTTAGCAGTTATTGCATTTTATTTTGCATCTTTTTAAACTGAAAAAAATAGGAATAATTATATCAATGTTTGATATGTTGGCAAATATGGTTATCGTCTTTTATGGTAAGTACTTACAAGTATTAATTGAGCCGGTTTTTTTATTTTTTTTATTTTTTATTTTTTATTGACAATTTTCTAATTTAGTATATATTTAATATAATAATTGTTCATTGAAAATTGACAACATAAAAGCGTCGGGTGTATAACTTATAAGTTACTTTAGTAGTTACCGTTATGGTTGGTGCTAAGAAAGTAGCGAATGGTTAAAAAGCTTAAAGTGAGTTCTTAAAATTTTGAAGGGTTTGATCTTGGCTCAGAACGAACGCTGGCGGCGTGGATTAGGCATGCAAGTCGAACGAGGATATATCCTTCGGGATATAAGCCGAGTGGCACAAGGGTGAGTAATGCATAGATTACCTGCCTTTAGGATAAGGTGAACTTTGTGAAAACGGAGCTAATACTTAATAATACAAAAGAAAATAATTTTCTTTTGTCAAAGGGAGGGTAGCAATACCTTTCGCCTAGAGAGGGGTTTATGTCCTATCAGCTTGTTGGTGGGGTAATGGCCTACCAAGGCGAAGACGGGTAGCCGGTCTTAGAGGATGGTCGGCCACACTGGGACTGAGACACTGCCCAGACTTCTACGGAAGGCTGCAGTCGAGAATCTTTCGCAATGCCCGAAAGGGTGACGAAGCGACGCCGCGTGGGTGAAGAAGGCCTTCGGGTTGTAAAACCCTGTCAGGAGTTATGAAATGTAAGTGCGCTAATACCGTGCTTATTTGACAAAGGCTCCAAAGGAAGCCACGGCTAACTCTGTGCCAGCAGCCGCGGTAATACAGAGGTGGCGAGCGTTGTTCGGAATTATTGGGCGTAAAGAGCGCGTAGGTGGGTTTGCAAGTCAGATGTGAAAGCCTTCTGTTCAACGGAAGAATTGCATCTGAAACTGCTAATCTTGAGTATAGGAGGGGAGAATGGAACTTCTGGTGGAGCGGTGAAATGCGTAGATATCAGAAGGAACGCCGGCGGCGAAAGCGATTCTCTGGCCTATTACTGACACTCAGTGCGCGAAAGCTAGGGGAGCAAACGGGATTAGATACCCCGGTAGTCCTAGCCGTAAACGATGGGCACTAAGTAGAGGGAATTACCGATGTTCTCTCTGCCGTAGCTAACGCATTAAGTGCCCCGCCTGGGGAGTACGGCCGCAAGGCTAAAACTCAAAAGAATTGACGGGGGCTCGCACAAGCGGTGGAGCATGTGGCTTAATTCGATGCAACGCGAAAAACCTTACCGGGGCTTGACATGGTAGAAGTAGGAACCTGAAAGGGGGACGAACGGTATCCAGTCCGTAGCTATCACAGGTGTTGCATGGCTGTCGTCAGCTCGTGTCGTGAGACGTTGGGTTAAGTCCCCTAACGAGCGAAACCCTTGTTTTTAGTTGCCAGCGGGTTATGCCGGGCACTCTAGAAAGACTGCCGTCGTCAAGACGGAGGAAGGTGGGGACGACGTCAAGTCATCATGGCCCTTATGCCCCGGGCTGCACACGTGCTACAATGGTCGGTACAGACGGAAGCGAAGCCGAGAGGTGTAGCGAATCCTAAAAAGCCGATCTCAGTTCGGATTGGAGGCTGAAATTCGCCTCCATGAAGTTGGAATCGCTAGTAATCGCGGATCAGCATTGCCGCGGTGAATATGTTCCCGAGCCTTGTACACACCGCCCGTCAAGCCACCCAAGCAGGATGCACCCGAAAACATTATATCTAACCAGGGCAACTTGGAGGAAAATGTTGAAGGAGTGTTTTGTGAGGAGGACTAAGTCGTAACAAGGTAGTCGTAGGAGAACCTGCGGCTGGATCACCTCCTTTCTATGGAGTTAATCGAAGTCGGTACATCTGACGTCTTTTATGTTGTTATTTGTTTTTTTGAGTGTTTGTGGGCGCTAAATCGACTGATAAGTATGCTATAAGTTGTTTTAAATAAGGCGGAAAGTGGTCAAGGGCCTATAGCTCAGTTGGTTTAGAGCGTTCCCCTGATAAGGGAAAGGTCAGTGGTTCGAATCCACTTAGGCCCACCATCCTCAGATCTATTTATAAAAGTAAAGTTAATTGATGAATTTATCTGGGGGTGTAGCTCAACTGGGAGAGCGCTGCCCTTGCAAGGCAGAGGTTAGCGGTTCGATCCCGCTCATCTCCATAGTTTTTAGTAAAGAGAAGATGGTTTTGCCGTCCTCTTGTAATGAAGCAAAAGAAGTAAATCAATAGCAGTAATTGTTCTTTGGCAATAAAAGCAATTTTAAAAGCAGTATAACTACAATTAGAAATTTGGGTGATCAAGCTACTAAGGGTACATGGTGGATGTCTTGGTACCAAAAGCTGATGAAGGACGTGGAGGGCTGCGATAAGCTTCGGTGAGCTGCCAAACAAGCTTTGATCCGGAGAATTCCGAATTGGGAAACCTGTCGTAAGGAACACATTGTGTTTCTTTTGGTTCATACCGCGACATTATTACCTGAATAAATAGGGTAATAAGAGGAACGAAGGGAACTGAAACATCTAAGTACCTTCAGGAAAAGAAAGAAAAATCGATTTCCCCAGTAGCGGCGAGCGAAAAGGAAAGAGCCTAAACTGGTTATATGTAATAACCCTTATGTGTTGTATGGCCAGGGTCGAGGGAGTTGCGAGGAGCGAGATAAGGCTTGCTTAAAAAAACTGATATTTCTAGCTGAATAAGCAGGAAAGCTTGACAATAAAGGGTGATAGTCCCGTAAGTGAAAGGAATAAAAGTTTTTTCTGTAATTTCCCGAGTAATGCCAGTCACGTGGAAACCGGCATGAATTAAGGAGGACCACCTCCTAAGGCTAAATACTTTTGGTAACCGATAGTGAACAAGTAGCGTGAGTGAACGATGAAAAGAACCCCTTTTAGGGGAGTGAAATAGAACCTGAAACCGTGTACTTACAAGCGGTGGAAGCACAATATTAATTGAAGGGCTTATTAATTTAAGCCAGTTCTTTTAATTCGTGTAACCGCGTGCCTTTTGTATAATGAACCGGCGAGTTGTTGTTTGTTGCAGGTTAAACCTATAATGGGTGAAGCCACAGCGAAAGCGAGTGCTAACTGCGCGAATAAATGTAGCAGATAGCAGACCCGAAACCGAGTGATCTACCCTTGGTCAGGATGAAGTTCCGGTAAAACGGAATGGAGGTCCGAACGCGTTTACGTTGAAAAGTGATGCGATGAACTGAGGGGAGGAGTAAAAGTCTAATCAAACTCGGAGATAGCTGGTTCTCCCCGAAATAGCTTTAGGGCTAGCCTTATGTAACCGTGTAGTAGGGGTAGAGCTACTGATTGAGTATTGGGGCCCACCAGGCTACCGAGCACAATCAAACTCCGAATACTACTGCATTTGACATGGGAGTCAGACTATGGGGGATAAGCTCCGTAGTCGAGAGGGAAACAGCCCAGACCATTAGTTAAGGTCCCTAAAATGAGCTAAGTGAAAAAGGAAGTGAAAGTGCGAAGACAGCTAGGATGTTGGCTTAGAAGCAGCAATCATTTAAAAAGTGCGTAATAGCTTACTAGCCGAGTACTTTTGTGCCGAAAATTTGCGGGACTAAAGCTCATTACCGAAACTATGGATCCTAATCTTTTAGGATGGTAGGGGAGCGTTCTATGATAGGTTGAAGCCTTACTTAAAAGAGAGGTGGACGAAATAGAAGTGAGAATGCCGGTATAAGTAGCGATAATATAAGTGAGAATCTTATTCGCCGAAAGCCTAAGGTTTCCTGGGGAAGGTAAATCCGCCCAGGGTTAGCCGGTACCTAAGTCGAGGCTGAAAGGCGTAGACGATGGACAACAGGTTAATATTCCTGTGCTGCTATTTAACGTTTGAGCTTGGGAGGACGTGGACACAACGATTAGCAAACCCAGTAGACATGGTTTGTTCAAGCTGGAGATGCCGCTCTAGGAAAATCCGGAGCAATAAGGTGTCGAAAGCGAGTACGTTGGCTCTTGGCCTAGAAGTAATCTGAGTGTCTTCCAAGAAAAGTCTCGTTAGCGAGTTAACATGGCAACCGTACTAAAACTGACACAGGTAGGCAAGGAGAGAATCCTAAGGCGCTCGAGAGAACCCTCGTTAAGGAATTCGGCAAACATACTCCGTAACTTCGGGATAAGGAGTGCCTCTTCTATGGAAGTTTTTAACTGAAATGGAAAAGGTCGCAGTGAAAAAGGTCCGGGCGACTGTTTACTAAAAACACAGGTCTCTGCTAAAATGTAAATTGATGTATAGAGACTGACGCGTGCTCGATGCCAGAAAGTTAAGGGGATAGGTTATTTCCTGAGCAATCAGGAGAGAAGCTTGGAACTGAAGCTCTGGTGAATGGCGGCTCTAACTATGAGAGTCCTAAGGTAGCGAAGTTCCTTGTCGGGTAATTTCCGACGCGCATGAATCGCGTAACGACCTGGACACTGTCTCAACGAGGGACTCGGCGAAATTGTAGTTGTGGTGAAGATGCCACATACCCGCGGAAAGACGGAAAGACCCCGTGAACCTTTACTGTAGCTTATTATTGGATTTTGGCGCAGTATGTGTAGGATAGGTGGGAGACGAGGAAGTTTCGACGTAAGTTGGAATGGAGTCAATGGTGAAATACCACTCTTACTTTGTTAAAATTCTAAAGGAATACCGTGAATCCGGGTTCTTGACAGTGGTAAGTGGGCAGTTTGACTGGGGCGGTCTCCTCCTAAAAAGTAACGGAGGAGTCCAAAGGCTCTCTCAGTGCGGTTGGCAATCGCATGTAGAGTGTAAAGGCATAAGAGAGCTTAACTGCGAGACCTATAAGTCAAGCAGGTGTGAAAGCAGGGCTTAGTGATCCGGCGGTTTCTGAGTGGAAAGGCCGTCGCTCAACAGATAAAAGGTACTCCGGGGATAACAGGCTGATCTCCTCCGAGCGTTCATAGCGGCGAGGAGGTTTGGCACCTCGATGTCGGCTCATCGCATCCTGGGGCTGTAGAAGGTCCCAAGGGTTTGGGAGTTCACCAATTAAAGCGGTACGCGAGCTGGGTTTAGACCGTCGTGAGACAGGTCGGTCCCTATCTTCCGTGGGCGTACGATATTTGAGAAAACCTGCCTCTAGTACGAGAGGATCGAGGTGGACGAACCTATGGTGAGTCAGTTGTTGTGCTAACAGCATGGCTGAGTAGCTAAGTTCGGAAAGGATAAACGCTGAAAGCATATAAGCGTGAAGCCTGCTTTAAGACTAGATATCGTTCTCTAAGCAATTAGAGTGAAGACATCTTAAAGACTATGAGATTGATAGGCCAGGTGTGTAAGTCCGGTAACGGATTCAGCTAACTGGTACTAATTTGTCGAAATGCTTGATCACCCTTATTATAATTGTTGTTATACTGTTAATAATTGCTAAGAATTCTCCAGTGACTATAGTAGAAATAAAAAACCCGTTCCCATTCCGATCACGGTAGTTAATGTTTCTGCGCCGATGGTACTGTCTAACGATGGGAGAGTAGGTATTGCTGGGGGCTATAAATAACCCGTCCCAGAAAGTTCTGGGATGGGTTTTTTTAATTGATGCTAATTAAGATTTATTATGTAAGTAAAATCTCTATAATATGTGAATGCGGTAGATATAAAGTTTTTTTTAAGGTTGCAATTATAAAGAAAATATTATAATTTTATGTGGATAAATAATGCTGTCTTAACTGTATATATTTAATTAGGCTAGTTTCATTTTTTAGTTATTTCGAACATTACTTATATATGAATGAAAACGAGAAGGTGTTTTTAGATTATATTCAATCGAAGGGGCTAAAGTTTACACCAGAAAGGAAGGCTATACTAAACCACGTTTTCGAAAGTCACGGACACTTTGAAGCAGAAGAGTTGTTGCTTGACATGAGAAAAAACAACAACAGGGTTTCAAAGGCAACAATTTACAGGACTCTTGCATTGTTAGTGAAGAGCGGTTTGCTTAGAGAGGTGATTTTCGGAGAAAAACATGCGCATTATGAACATGTTTATGGCCATGAACATCATGAGCATCTCGTTTGTATTAAATGTGGCAAGATTATAGAGTTTAGTGACGAAAGAATTGAAAAATATCAGGATGAAATATGTTTGGAAAACAAGTTTAAGGCGGAATCACATCGATTTCAAATTATGGGTTATTGTGAAGACTGCGAAAAAGAATAAATAATCTTTATAAAGAGGGAATTCGTTATGGCACGTACATGTGAAATATGTGGTAAAAAAACGGCTGTAGGATTTAAATATGAGCGTAGAGGTTTGCCAAAGAGAAAGGGTGGAGTTGGGCTGAAGATTACTGGTAAGACAAAAAGGAAATTTAAGGCAAATATACAAACTATAAGGGCAAATATAAACGGAAGTATCAAAAAAATCAAAATCTGTACAAGATGCATAAATGCCGGTAAAGTGGTTAAAGTTGTATAAATGACTGTAAACTCTTGTTTTTTTTGTCAGAGCAAAAATGGATATTAGCGTAAAAGAGATTGAGCACATAGCGAACCTTTCAAGAATTACACTTACGGTAGATGAAAAAAAAACATTTGCAAAACAGTTAACCAATATACTTGATTATATTGAAAAATTGAATGAACTGGATACAGATGAAGTCCAGCCAATGGCATACGCAACATCCCTAAAAAACGTTTTTCGAGAAGATAAGTTAAAATCTTCTTTTTCACGCCAGGAAATATTAGAACTTTCCCCTTCAAGCACCAACGGTTTCTTTAAGGTGCCGAAGGTCATAGAATAAAGTTTCTGATCTATTGCTCATACTCATTTTCTCCCTACAAAAGACTTCTTGATAAGTTTTTCATTTTTGAATAATCATAAAGTATTTGAATATAGTGACATTTTGGAGTATTTATTTTGTTATCTCACGAATTAAGTGCAAATCAAATTAAAGAAAAGATAATTAAAAGGGAAATTACCGCTCAAGAGATAGTTGAAGAGCTTTTTGAGTGGATAAATCTCAAGGAACCTTTAATTAAGGCCTATCTTTGTTTAGACAAGGAGGGTGCTTTATTAAAGGCAAAAGAGGTTGACAAAAAGCTTGATAATGGTGAAAAAGTTGGTTTGTTGGCAGGCGTTCCTGTTGCCTTAAAAGATAATATTTGTACAGTGGGTATAAAAACAACTTGTGCATCAAAGATACTGGAAAACTTTATTCCTCCTTATGATGCTTTTGTTGTTAAGAGAATTAAAGAGGAAGATGCAATTATAATTGGCAAGGCCAATCTGGATGAGTTTGCAATGGGTTCTTCAAATGAAAACTCTGCATTTCATATTACACGAAATCCATGGAATACTGATTGTATTCCCGGAGGTTCTGGTGGTGGCCCTGCGGCAGCAGTAACCGCAGATATGGCTTTTATGGCTTTAGGGTCGGATACAGGCGGTTCTGTCAGACAGCCATCAGCATTTTGTGGAAATGTTGGTTGCAAGCCTACATATGGGAGGGTGTCTCGTTACGGATTGGTTGCTTTTGCATCTTCATTAGACCAGATTGGTTCTGTTACGAAAGATGTTTATGATGCAGCATTACTGTTGCAAGTTGTTTCTGGTCATGATGGTTTTGACTCAACAAGCGCTACTGTGGGAGTTCCAGATTATTTATCAGATATTAATAACGTAGACGGCAATCTGAGAATAGGAGTTCCAAAGGAGTTTTTTGGTGAAGGTCTTAATTCAGAGGTTGGAAGCGCCGTAATGAATGCATTGGAGATTTATAAAAGAAATGGTGCAGAGTTGGTTGATCTGTCTCTTCCTCATTGTGGATATGCAGTAGCTACTTATTATATTATAGCGACTGCCGAGGCCAGCTCAAATCTGGCAAGGTATGATGGTGTCCGGTACGGGCATAGAAGTCAATTAAGTGAAGACAATATAATTGATATGTATAGCAGGGTGCGTGCTGAAGGTTTTGGAAGTGAAGTTAAAAGGCGAATATTATTTGGTAATTACGTGTTAAGCGCCGGTTTTTATGAGGCATACTATTTAAAAGCCTCTAAGGTGAGAAATCTGATAAAAAATGATTTTGAAGATGCTTTTAAAAAAGTAGATTGTATTATTTCTCCTACTTGTCCAACGCCGGCTTTCAGGATAGGGGAGAAAATTACTGATCCACTGCAAATGTATTTATCAGATATTTATACAATTCCCGCTAATCTTGTAGGGATACCGGGTATTTCCATTCCTTGTGGTTTTACAAATACTGGCTTACCTATTGGCATGCAAATTCTGGGTAAGCATTTTGACGAAGGGAAAATTTTAAAGGTGGCAAAATTATTTGAAAATGAAACTGATTTTCACTTAAAGAAACCCAACCTGATCGAGCCAGAACCAAAGAAGGGGATAGATATCTAATATGTTCTGGCTCGACCAGGTTGCTACTGGTTTGAAACTCAAAGAACTATTTATTATTCCACAGCCTTGCTATTAAACTAAATTGACAGGATTAGTTGATGAAATATGAAGTAGTAATGGGATTGGAGACCCACGCAGAATTAGATACCGAATCTAAGCTTTTTTGTGGGTGTAGTACTAAGTTTGGTTCTGAGCCAAATACACAGACATGTCCTGTTTGCTTAGGCTTGCCGGGAGTTTTGCCGGTGATGAATAAAAAGGCGTTTGAGCATTCATTAAAGGCGGCTCTTACTTTGAATTGCGAGATAAGTAAATTTACTAACTTTGATAGAAAGAGTTATTATTATCCTGATTTACCTAAAAACTATCAAACTTCGCAAAATTATTTTAATATTGGCAATAACGGCTACGTAGATATAGTCGTAAAGGGAAAAGAGAAAAGAATCGATATACACAACGTACATTTGGAAGAGGAGGCTGGTAAGCTTATTCATCCTGAAACATCAGGTGCAAATTACAGTTTAGTTGACTTTAACAGGGCAGGTGTGCCACTCCTGGAGATAGTGACTCAACCGGATATGCGAAATGTTGAAGAAGTGGAAAGTTATATGCAGGCACTCAGGAATATATTGCTTTACATAGGTGTGTCAGACTGTAAGATGCAAGAAGGTTCTTTAAGATTCGAGGTGAGTATATCTTTACGTGAAAAGGGATCAAATGTTCTTGGCAACAGGGTAGAAATTAAGAACCTTAATTCTATGAAGGCTGTCTTAAAAGTGCTTGCATATGAAATGTCCAGGCAAAGCAGTTTACTCGATAAGGGTGAGAACGTGTTAATGGAAACAAGATTATGGGATGATGTTGACTCTGTAAGCAGGCGGATGCGTTCAAAAGAAGAGGCACATGACTACAGGTACTTTCCCGAACCGGATTTAGTTCCTATCTGGATTGATCAGGAATGGATCAACGAAATCCGGGCAACAATTCCGGAACTTCCTGTCGACAAGCATCAAAGATTTGTAAATGAATATTCTATTTCTGACTACGATGCAGGTATTCTGACGGAGGATAAGCATCTTGCAGACTATTTTGAGGAATGTGTAGGCTTGTCTCAGGATTCTCCAAAAGAGCTAAGTAACTGGATTATTAATGATGTACTTCGGGAGCTAAATGAACGAAAAACAAATGTCCAGGATTTTATTGTTTCACCAAAGATGCTGGTTGAATTAGTTAAGATCAAGCCAACTATTGGAAGTTCAATCGCCAAAGACGTCTTTGGCGAAATGATAAATACAGGAAGAACCGCTCCATCTATAGTTAAGGAGAAAAATTTAACACAGATAGACGATGTAAGTGAACTTAATGATATTGTAACAAAAGTTATAGAAGATAACCCTAAAGCGGCAGAAGATTACGGCCAAGGCAAAAAAAGCGCTTTGACCTTTTTGATAGGTCAAACTATGAAAATTACCAGAGGCAAAGCAAATCCCAAGATTTTAACAAAGATTCTTATGGAAAGATTATCTGCCGGTTCAAAGTAAGCCTTATATACTACTATGCGTCTTTTGCTTGAATGGTTTTTCTGTTATTGCCTTTTGCTCTATTTATTGCTTTATCAATTGCGTCGTAAACTGAATTACTTAACTCACCAATGAATTCTCCAGATGTATTACATTTTTTACTTTTTACATATTCTCTAACCTTACTAGCCACGACAAGTACATCTCTTTCCTTTTTCTTTGCTTTCTTTGCCATTTTTCTCTCCTCAAAACTATATAGGTTAAAAATACTTTGGGATCGTACCAAAAAAGCTAAAGAAGTCAAGCGCTTTTCTTGTAAAGAATTTGAGATAAAAATTTGTTGAAAGTTATGAATATTCGAGAAGAAATACTATCCGGCGTCAATAAGATTGTAATTAAAGTCGGAACCCGAGTACTCACAAATGAGGATGGCTTCCTGGATAGGCATCAGATTATGGAATTGTCGAAGCAGATTATTAAACTTCGTTCCAGGGGCTATAGTGTAGTTGTTGTAAGTTCTGGTGCGGTCGGGGCGGGTATCAGTGCGTTAGGCTTGCAGAAAAGGCCAAACATCCTCCCTGAACTCCAGGCTGCAGCCGCAATCGGGCAGGGGAAATTAATAGAGATTTATAACGAATGTTTTAAAAAACATGGATATCATGCCGCACAACTGCTTCTTACAAGACAGGATTTCGAAGATCGTCAGAGATATTTAAATACATGTAATACATTGCACTCATTGTTAAATTTTAAGACTATTCCAATTATTAACGAGAATGATACTATATCAGTGGAAGAAATAACTTTTGGGGATAACGATATCCTGTCTGCACTGATTACAAACCTGTTACGTGCTGATTTGCTGATACTCTTGTCTTCTGTAGATGGATTATATACCACTCCTCCAACCTCTGGTAAAAGTTGCAGCGTTTTGTCAGTTGTGGATTCAATTTCGGATGATATTAAAAAACTTGTATTTAAGCAAAAGACCAAAGAAGGTATTGGGGGCATGGAGAGCAAGCTTGAGGCTGCCGGTATTGCTACCGGTTCGGGTGAAACAGTGATAATCGCTAATGGGAGGCCGCCAGACATTTTATCAAAAATAATGAACTATGACAATGTGGGTACATTGTTTCTTCCATATAAGAAAAAGATAGCAAGCCGTAAACGATGGATCGGTTTTACGGTAAGGCCCAAAGGAAAGATTTATATAGATGATGGTGCGTTGAATGCCTTGGTAAAGAAAGGTAAAAGTTTACTGCCATCAGGTGTGGTAAAGATTGATGGTAATTTTATTAAGGGTGATATTGTTTCAATACTTAATGTCAATGAGGACAGGGAGACAGCCAGGGGCCTTATGAACTATTCTGCCGGAGAGGTGCAGAAAATAAAAGGGCTTCGTTCTTCGTTGATAGAGAAAACTCTTGGCTATAAACCATATGATGAGATAATACATCGCGACAACATGGTTTTGTTATAAGCCAGATGGGGTCAAATCTTTAATAGTGACAATCGATTCAATTCATCATGCCTATCTTTGATCAATAAATGAATCAATCCTTGCTTAGGAAGAGAAAAGAGGTAGAAAGAGAAGGTATGTGGCTTGTAATGTTGTCAGGTTTTACCTTTGATTTTCCCTGTTACTTCTTTCAGCTCTTTATTCATTTTTATAACCGCTTCCTCAACTGCACATTCCCAGTGTTTAGTTCCGTATTTTTCCTTCCAGGGTGAAAGGTTGTAAGTGTAGATTATTCCTCTGGAAGAGTTTACTATTGCGCCGTAACCATCGTGTCTATCCTTAATAATAACTCTTGAATTCTCTTGACACTAAATATCATTTCTGATAATTTGAAAATCATTTTATGTGTAGCAAATTACCGGATGAAAATGTTTCTTTGACCATAGATTTAAATGTTTTGGCATAGATAAGGCTGTTAAGAAGGAAAGTAACAATATTATGAGTATCGCAGTTAAAATGATTAAACATCCCTATATTACAACTGACAGAAAAATAAGAGATGGCCAACCAGTTATTTCAGGCACCAGTATTCGTGTTCTGGATATTGCAGTCAGATATGAAATTATGGGGATGTCAACTGAGGATATATTAGTTGCTCTTCCACATATTAATCTGCCACAAATCCATGACGCTCTATCATACTATTATGAGCGTAAGAAAGATATGGACAAGACATGGAAAGATGCAATCAAAAATACGGCAGCCTTAAGAAATAACCGCTCATCCGTTCTGGAGAAAAAGATTGCCAAGGTTAAAGATATACACGGATGAGAATGTAGACATACGCGTTTCAACAGGTTTAAGAAAACGAGGGGTAAAGGTTTTCTCTACAATAGAAAAAGGGTTAATTGGTATCCCTGACATAGAACATTTTAAGAATGCATCTGATAAGAAGGCAGTAATCTTCACACATGACCATCATTTTCTTGAGATTGCAAAGGTGTTTACAAAAAAGGGTAAACCCCATTGGGGCGTAATCTTTGTGCAGATGAATAAATTGAGTGTTGGCGAATGTATTAAAAAGCTATCTCTTTATGCCGATATATTATCCGCAGAGGAAATGCAAGATCAAATAGAGTTTTTATAGTTATTTCAATAATAGAAGCAGTTCGCGTTTGTCTTTCTCCGCAGTTTATCTTTCCTGCTCCCTTTTTGTGTGTTTTGTAACGCTTTCTGTATTTATGCCTTCCCTGTTACTCCTCTCAGGTCTTTATTCATTTTTATAACCGCTTCCTCAACTGCACATTCCCAGTGTTTAGTTCCGTATTTTTCCTTCCAGGGTGAAAGGTTGTAAGCGTAGATTATTCCTCTGGAAGAGTTCACTATTGCGCCGTAACCATTGGGATTAAAGCATCTCGCAATGTTTTTTAAGCTGGCGCGCTGTGCGCCAAATCCAGGAACAAGGAAGTATGAATTTGGCATAATACTCCTGAGATTGCTGACAATGTTTGGATTTGTTGAAGCGACTACGGCTCCAATAGGGCTGTAACCACTTTTATCTATTAAATCTTTTCCCAATTTGTTTACCTGGTTTGCAACTGTTTGATAGATAGTTTTGTTGTTGCATTTTAAATCCTGGATTTCTTTAGATGATGGGTTAGAGGTTTTGACAAGGATAAATACTCCTTTGCCATGCTTCTTTGCCAGTTTAATGAAAGGCAGGACGCTGTCTGTTCCCATGAAAGGGTTGACAGTGACAGCATCTACTTCAAAAGAGTTTTCTCTCGAATCATTGGATTTAAGAATGCCGAGATGCGCATTAGCGTATGCCTCTGCGGTGTGAGGGACGTCTCCCCTTTTTATGTCTCCAATGACTATCAGGTTTTTTTTTTAGCGTATTTAATTGTGTCGGAATACGCTCTAAGCCCCCAGGGTCCGAGCATTTCATAAAAAGCAATTTGGAGTTTTACGATTCCCACGTGATTGTGAATTATATTTATTATCTGTTTGTTGAAATCTAGAACTGCTCTGGCGGCATTATTCAGGCTGCTTCCTCTTCTTTTAAAAGCGGCTTTTTTTATTTCTAAAGGAATATATTCCAGTTGTGGGTCAAGCCCCACAACAGAACAACTATCCTTTTCATCAATAGCTATTATTAGTTGATTTATAAAGCTTTTCATAAAATAAATTAGTTCACTTCGTTCTCTAACCTGGTTAAGATAGAGAATTAGAAGTCTAAAAAGTTTTTAATTAGTCCCGAACCTTGTACTGTCAGGAAGGATTCGGGATGGAACTGTACTCCTTCTAAAGGGAATTCCTTGTGCCTTATGCCCATTATTTCGTCTTTATCTGCAAACGCTGTTATTTCGAAGGAATCCGGAAGTGTTTCTTTTTTTATGATAAGAGAATGATAACGAGTAGCTTCAAAAGGGTTGGTTAATCCTTGAAATATTGTTTTGTTATCGTGGTGTATCATAGATGTTTTGCCATGCATTATCCTTCTTGCCCGCATAATTTCAGCTCCGAATGTAAATGCAATGCATTGATGTCCCAGGCAAACACCTAATATTGGTATTTTTCCTGCAAAATTCTCAATTACGGAGTTAGATATGCCCCCTTCTTTTGGGGTGCATGGCCCGGGTGAAATAATTATGTGGCTTGGTTTTTTTTTTTCAATCTCCGCAATAGTAATCTTATCATTTCGGGCGACTTCTATGCTTGTACCGAAAGCTCCTATCTGCTGTACGAGATTGTAGGTAAAAGAATCATAATTATCTATTAATAATACCAATTTGTGATTGTATTGATTTTATTAGTTATTGAGACGAAAAAAACTATCTGTTTTCTTGTAATTTCTTATGCTAATAAAGGGCAAATTTAGTCTATCAGAAAAAAAAATTATGTCAAATACTTATCTTAATAAATTGCCTTGTAGAAACTACTTAGAGAAATCAGGAAACAAAAATGCGCTTGACAATAAAGCATTTTTTGTTATTATTAAAACTCGTGTCAGTCGGAAGAAGTTTACTTTTAAAACCTTAGAAAAGTTGATAAGAACTGTATCACCTTGAGTGCGTTCCTAAAGCGTTTAATAACGTAATCTTATGTTATTTGGGTTAATAAAATTCGATGAGAGAGCTTAATTGAAGTAAGCACGAGTAGTACTCGAATAATTGGAGCTGTTCAGGTTGTTACAGAAAAAGTGGGAGTTTGCCCACTTTTTTTTTTAAAAGCATTAGAAGGATTTCAAATGGACAAAGAAAGCTTGTTAAGGTTAGTAGACATACTACATAAGGACAAGGATATAGACAAAGACATTGTGTTCCAGGGTATTGAATCTGCTCTGGAATCTGCTGCGAGAAAACATCTGAAAACCAGCGAGCCGATTTCGATTAAAATTGACAGGGAGACAGGAGCGATTGCGGCAATGCAGGGGGAGCAGGAACTAGACCTTTCCGATCTGGGAAGAATAACTGCTCAGACTGCTAAACAAGTGATAATTCAGAAAATTAAGGAAGCTGAACGGGATGTTATTTATGATGAATATGTAGGCAGAAAAGGCACAATTGTAAGTGGTATGGTTCAACGCTTTGAAGGGCCGACTATAATTATAAATCTCGGTAAGACTGAAGGATATCTTCCAAAGTCAGAGCAAATTAGCAACGAATATCATCGTTCAGGTGAAAGGATAAGATGTATTGTTACAGAAGTGAAAAAGGTGGGTCATCGAGTTAAAATCTTACTCTCGAGAACCCATTCCAGTTTTGTAAGACAACTTTTTGAGCTGGAAGTACCGGAAATACCTGAGAAGATTGTTGAAATAAAAGGTTTGGTGAGGGAGGCCGGCTATAGGACTAAGATTGCCGTATTTTCGGAAGAACCAAATGTGGATTGTGTAGGCGCATGTGTGGGTGTAAGGGGAACAAGAATTAAGAACATTGTAGATGAATTGAACGGAGAGAAGATAGATATTATTCGTTGGGATGATGATTTGGAAGTTTTTGTGCCTAATACTCTTAAACCGGCAGAAGTTACGGGGATTTTGCTATCACCAGAAAATAATGTTGCAACTGTAGTGGTTCCGGATGATCAGCTTTCATTGGCTATAGGTAAAAGAGGGCAGAATGTAAGACTTGCATCAAAATTGGCAGGTTGGGATATCGATATAATTACAGAAGAAGAGTTGGAACGTGAACGTGAGCGTGATGAGGTCGGTGACACAACTGAGGCGGCGGCGGCTGGTGGCACAACTGAGGAGGAGGCGACTGGTGACACAACTGAGGAGGAGGTGGCTGGTGGCACAACTGAGGAGGAGGCCGAGGGGGCAATGTTAAATGAAGATGTTGGTGACAAAGAGGTCGAAGAAACAACGTCAAATAAAGATGTTGGTAGCGACGAAATCGAAAAATAGACATAAGTAAAAAATGTCGCAGGGAGTTTTTTTTGTTATGGTAAGAATAAATCAACTGGCAAAAGATTTGGGTTTCAAAAACAGCTTTTTAATAGAAAAGTGTCAGGAGTATGGTTTTGTAAATATTAAACACCATGCAAATGCTTTGACAGATGAGCAGGTAGACCTGTTGCGTGATAAGCTGGTAAAAGGGGCTGAACAAAATGTTGCTGTTAAAGAGAAACCTGTAACTTCTGAGGCCAAAGAGGTAAGCGCTGAAAAAAAAGATGAAGTTTCTGTCAAGACGGTCCCTAAAGAAAAGGAATCAACCGTAAGGAGACGAATCCCGCTCTGGAAACAAAAGGCGAGAGAAGAATTAATCAAGGGGAGATGGAAAGAGGTAACAAAGGTTTCGCAACAAAAGAGACCCAGAAGATTTGAAAAACGTACAAAAGAAGTAGTATCTAAAGAAAAAGTCTCTGTACAGCCGAAGGAAAAGGCAGAAAAGGTCACGATAGAGTTGCCTGCCACAGTTAAAGATGTGTCAGCGGCTTTGGGCGTAAAAGCCGGAGATATAATATCAAAGTTGCTGATTGGCCATAATGTTTTTGCTACTATAAATCAAGCTTTAGATGGTGAGCTCATTGAAATGATAGGTATTGAGTATGGTGTTGAGGTTGAGTTGAAACAGGCAAAAGAAGATGAAGAAGAATTTTTACTTGAAGAGACGGTTGACAAAGCGGAAGATTTAAGGGAAAGGGCTCCCATAGTAACATTTCTTGGCCATGTGGACCATGGAAAGACTTCCTTGCTTGATAGTATTAGAAAGACGGATACCGCATCTTTTGAAGCCGGTGGGATTACGCAACACATAGGCGCCTACCGGGTTGAAACAAATGGGAAATCTGTTGTTTTTCTTGACACTCCGGGACACGAAGCTTTTACCGCTATGAGGGCAAGGGGGGCTAATGTTACAGACCTGGTTGTGTTGGTAGTTGCGGCTGATGATGGAGTAATGCCGCAAACAGAAGAAGCTATTAACCATGCACGCGCGGCTAATGTACCTATTGTGGTGGCTATAAATAAGGTGGATAAACCGGAAGCGAACGTATTAAAAGTAAAGCAGCAGTTAGCGTCGTTGGATTTAAATCCTGAGGAGTGGGGCGGGAAGGTTCAAATGATAGAAACCTCTGTTGTTACAAAAAAAGGACTTGATGCTCTTCTGGATGGGTTATTATTGGAAGCGGAGGTATTGGAGCTAAAGGCTGTTTTCAAGAAACCGGCCAGGGGTATCGTTCTGGAGGCACATGTCCATGAAGGTAGGGGTGTTATTGCAAACCTCTTAGTGAGAGAGGGTACACTGCGGCATGGTGATATTGTCTTGTGTGGTCAGGCATTTGGCAGGGTGAGAGCGCTATATAATGATAATGGGAAAGTGGTAAAAGAAGCCGTATCGTCAACGCCAGTTGCGATATCAGGGTTGTCAACTTGTCCGGAGGCAGGCGATAAATTTTACGTTATTAAGGATATTCAAAAGGCCAGAGATTTTGCGTCGAAAAGAGAAAGAAAAATTCGAGAAGTATCTCTGTCTGGCCGCCAACATGTTACATTGGATAATCTGTATAAAAAAATAGAAGATGGGCAAGTTAAAGAGATTAATATAATCTTAAAAGCCGATTTTAAAGGCTCGGTAGAGGTACTTAAGAAATCACTGGAAAAAATTTCGACTAAGGAAGTCAGGACTAGAATCTTACATAGTGGTGTTGGTGGGATTACAGAAACTGATATTTTGCTTGCGGATGCTTCTGATGCAGTAGTGATTGGTTTCCACGTTGTTCCTGAAGATAAGGCAAGGACCCTTGCGGAAACGTGTGGGGTGGATGTGCGATTATATAGAGTTATATATGATGCTATTAACGATATTAAAGATGCTTTAGAGGGAATGTTAGAGCCGGACAAAATTGAACAAATCCTGGGTAGTGTTGAAGTAAGAAAGATCTTTAAGGTATCGAAGGTAGGCAATATTGCCGGTTGTTATGTGAAGAGTGGCAAGATATTGCGCAATTCCCTGGTAAGGCTGATACGAGACAGCGTAGTTTTATACGATGGTAAAATTGCTACATTAAGAATTGTTAAGGACGATGCAAAAGAAGTAAGGGCGGGATATGAATGTGGTATTAAGATTGCAGGCTTTGATGATATAAAAGTAGAAGACGTAATAGAGTCTTATGAAATTAAGCATATTGCACGTACCTTGAATTAAGGAATGACCCACACAGGGCAAGTTATTAGCAAAAAGACTATCCTAAATAATTTAACAGGGTAAATATTTCGATATTCATATTTCGAATTTTAACTATTGAAACTTCAAGAACTTACAAAACAGCAACAACATGCTGGTAGTTTTGGCGTTTTAAGTGCCTAAGCAGAATTATCATGGTTGTAGGAATTCTAAGTATTAAAGTTGTAATGAGAAGTTCACGTTCTTTAAAAGACAAACGGCGGATAATTAAAAGCTTAAAAGACAGGATCAGAAACAAGTTCAATGTTTCGGTTTCTGAAATAGAAGATCAAGATAATCATAAGTGTTCAAAGATTGGTGTGGCAATGGTGGGAACAGACAGACAATATGTTAACAGTAGATTATCGTCAATTATGAGCTTCTTCCGTTTCTTTCCACAGATAGAATTAGTTGATTACGAACTGGACTTGATTTAATTATACAGGGCCATGACGAGAAGATTGGAAAAGGTTAAAGGAGTAATTGCGCAAGAGATCAGTAAGATTATTTTGTATCGGTTGCAAGATCCCAGGATAAATTTGGTGACAGTTACAAGAGTGGTGCCTTCTCCTGATCTTAGAATGGCAAAGGTGTATGTTTCAATCCCGTGTGATGAACCGTCACAACAAGAAACTTTAGATGCCTTGACACATGCAAAGGGATTTATACAGTCTGAAATGGCCTCACATTTAAAGTTGAAAAACACGCCGTCTTTGACTTTTTATCTGGATGAGACAAAAAAGAAGAGCAGCCATATTTTACAATTAATAGAAAAAGCAGTAACCGGAGACAAGTAATATTGTAGAAAATGAAAACAGGGAAATTATGGAAAAATTAAGTTTCGGTATACCAAAAGGAAGCTTGCAGGAAGCTACAATTGGTATGATGAAGAATGCGGGCTATAGGGTTTATGTAAGCAGTAGATCGTACTATCCAACAGTTGATGATGAAGAATTATCGGTAAGATTAATTCGTCCGCAAGACATGTCTCGTTATGTTGAGAAAGGAATTATAGATGCTGGTCTTACAGGCCAGGATTGGGTAGAAGAGGCCGGTTCTGATGTCAGATGTATTGAAAAATTGGTATATGCAAAACAGAAATTAACAAAAATCCGTTGGGTACTTGCTGTTCCAGAGGACTCACCTATTAAATCAGTGGAAGATCTTCAAGGAAAGAGAATATCGACTGAACTGGTAAATGTTACTAAAAGATATCTTGAGAAGAAAAATATTCAAGCTGAGGTTGAATTTTCACATGGTGCTACAGAGGCAAAAACTCCGGACCTTGTTGATGCAATTGTAGAGTTGACAGAAACCGGTAGTAGTTTAAGAGCTAACAACCTTCGCATTGTTGATACTGTAACAGAATCTGCTACTGTCTTCATTTCCAACCACAAGTCTTGGGAAGACCCGTGGAAAAGGAAGAAGATAGAGAACCTGGCAATATTGTTTCAAGGTGCCATAATTGCACGTGACAAGGTTGGGCTGAAAATGAATATTTCAAATGAAGGGTTGAATACCTTATTAGAGAAATTACCTGCTTTACGAACTCCTACTGTTTCTCAACTTTCAGGAAATGCAGGGTACGCTATAGAAACAATACTGGACGAGTCAGTGGTTAGAAACATTATTCCTGAACTGAAACGAGTTGGTGCGGAAGGGATAATTGAATATCCACTCAATAAGGTTATACTTTAGATAAAAAAGGTGGATTCACTTCGCCCCGCTGAGCGTGGCGTCTTTTGTCAGGGGAAGGCCGGAAGCCGAATCCACATATACACAGGTACCTTGCTTGATTTACAAAAAATTGGGAATGCTCCCGTTAATAATCGGTAATTATAAAACTTGCAAAGGAGTATTATACTCCAGTCTTTCATAAGAAAAACACACACCTCTTGAGGCATGGCATGTCGAAAACAAAAACTATAGTTTTATTGTTTTTTGTATTCATTTTTGCATTTCTTTCTGAAACAACTTTAGCCGAATCCCGGAAAGACAGTGAAAACAATTTCTTGTTGCATAATGATACAGAGGCTTATATGAATTTCTGTACGGGATTTTATCTAATGTTGGATCATCGTTGGGAAGAGGCAATAGTGTTTCTTGAGAAAACATTACAGTCAAATCCAAATGCTGAAAGAATACACAATTATTTAGCTACTTGCTGCTTTCAGTCGAACAAAAAGGAAAAAGCTTTGTTTCATATTGAAAAAATTGCACAATTAAAACCTGATGATTTCAGTATTCATTATACACTCGGAAATATATATGCAAGTGAAGGTAATGAAAAAGGAGCTATTTCAGAATACGAACGTGCTAATTCTTCTGTAATGGATGGAGTTGACAAGGTCTTAGTATCCGACATGCTGCATCGACTGGCAAATAGTTATATGAAAAATGGTGACATAGAAAATGCAATAAATGTATATAAGAAAATACTTGATCTAGAATTGGCAGATGAGCCTGTCAAAATCTACTATAAGCTGGGCCAGGCATACGTTGAAGCAAAAAAAATTAGTGAAGCAATAAATGAGTTTGTTAAGGCCAGGGAAGCTAGTCCTCATTCTGCGCCTATAATCTTTTATCTTGCTTTGTGTTATGAGGAGTTGGAAGATTACGATAATGCAATTGCTGCATTAGAATCTTTTATTGACTATGATTCTGATGCCTGGCTTATGCGCATTAATTTGTCAAATATTTATGAAAAGATAAAACAATATGAGAAAGCAGAGTTAGAGAGAGAAACGGCCTTTGGAATATTGAAAAAGAGTGTAAACAAAGGAAGTAAAAGTTTGAGAGAGTATACTACGTTAAGCCAAATCTACCAGAGCAGGGGTGAAGGCAGGGAAGCGATTTATACTCTGAGAACTGCAATTTTGAGTGTAATAAGTGAAGATGAAGAGGCGCAGAAAGAAGTTCGTTTTATGCTGGCTAACATATATTATGAGATGAATGATCATAAGCATGTAGTAAATGAATTAGAGAAGGTTCTACAGATAGACCCTGATTACCATCAGGCAAATAACTTTCTGGGTTATTTCTTTGTGGAAAAAGGAGAACAGCTAGACGAGGCTTTAGGTTTGATAGAAAAGGCTTTAAGTATAGAGCCTGAAAATGGTGCATATCTTGATAGTTTAGGTTGGGCATATTATAAATTAGCAGATGAAGATGACGGTGAAAAGATAATATTAGCATTACAAAAACTTAACAAGGCATCGGAATATGCTGAAGACCCGGAAATTATGGGACACATAGGAGATGTGTATTATTCTCTCGGTTATTGGGAGAGAGCACAGGGCCAATGGGAGGCGGCCTTAAAGTTATGGGAAGAATCTGCAGCAGAGGCATCTCCACTTTTAAAGCATAAAACTGCCCGTGAGACAAAAGCCAGAAAAGTGGTTCAAAATAAACTTGAAAAGCTTCAATATCTGAAGATGGTGGAAAGATCAATGGAAAGGCTGAAATCAGGAGAAAGGGTTGTTCGTAATCATACTAAATAACAAGAGGATTTAGTATGAAAAATGGAAGGTAGAGAATAATGTCAGGACATTCCAAGTGGTCAACTATAAAACATAAAAAGGGCGCAGCAGATGCGAAGAGGGGTAAGATATTTTCCAAACTTGCAAAGGCCATTACTTCTGCCACAAGGCAGGGTGGCGGTGACCCTGAAATGAATTTAAAATTGCAGTATGCTATTGATAAAGCTAAATCCGAGAATATGCCCAAGGACAATATTGAACGTGCAATACTTAAGGGCACGGGAGAATTAAGTGGAGATGCTATACTTAATGAATGCCTTTATGAAGGCTATGGTCCTAGTGGTATTGCAATTTTGATAGAGATATTAACTGACAACAAAAATAGAACTGCAGCAGAAGTAAGGAAGATATTTGAAAGATCTGGAGGAAATCTGGGTGAGGCCGGCTGCGTTTCATGGATGTTTCAGAAGAAAGGATTGATAAGTATCAATACTAACGAGATAGACGAGGATAAGTTGATGACACTTGTTCTTGATGCAGGAGGTGAAGATTTGCAAACAATAGATGGAATGTATCAGATTGACTGTGATATAAAGGATTTTAATAATGTTAGAAAGGTGTTACAAGATGAGGGTGTTAATATAGAGTTGGCCGAGATTAGTTGGATTCCCAGCACTTTTATCGAATTGGATGAGGCAAAGGGCAAAAGCGTTATTTCTCTAATGGAAAAATTGGAGAATCAGGATGATGTTCAGAATGCTTATGCTAATTTTACACTTCCGAAAGACTTGTTAGCCAAATTATAAGTTTCCAGGAGTTGAAACTCATTAAGATTGGCGAATCTCTTTTTCCGCTACTAAATTTTCCTTTTTAGATTTCTCGTTTTCTTCTTCTTTAAGGTTTAGGAGTTCAAGAATCTGATCGGCTTCCAACACTTCAACTTCCTCAAGCTTTTTGGCGAGAAGGTCCAGCTTGTCTCTGTTTTCTTCGATCAGCGATTTGGCTTTGGCGTAAGATTCTTTGATTATTCTTGAAACTTCTGAATCAATTTCTATTGCCGTTTTCTCACTGAACTCTTTTTCCTGGACCAGGTCATGCCCAAGAAAGACATTCTCCTGTTGCCTCCCGAATGTTTGTGGGCCAAGCGTTTTACTCATTCCAAATTTACATACATAATTACGGGCTAATTTTGTTATTCTTTCAAGATCGTTTTGCGCACCGGTGGATAACTCATTAAAGACTATTTCTTCAGCAGCACGGCCGGCAAGAAGGACGCATAAAGTATCTAATATTTCAGATTCTTTGGTTAAATATTTGTCCTCGGTAGGAAGCTGTAATGTATAGCCAAGTGCTGCTGCACCCCTTGCTATAATCGATACCTTGTGTACCGGATCGGTATTAGGCAGCATTGCGGCTACCAATGTATGGCCTGATTCGTGATACGCCACTATGCTCTTTTCCGCATCACTTATTACCCTGCTTTTTCTTTCAGGACCAGCAATAACTCTTTCTAATGATTCTTCAAGTTCCTCCATTTCGACAAATTTCTTATCACGTCGAGCAGCAAGTAATGCAGCCTCATTAATAACATTTGCCAGGTCAGCGCCTGAGAAACCGGGAGTCCGTTTTGCTATTGTATTAAGGTTGCCGTTTGGTTCTACTTTAACGCCTTTTGCGTGTACCTTTAAGATAGCTTCTCTCCCTACTAGATCTGGTCTATCAATAGTTATGTGTCTGTCAAATCTCCCCGGACGAAGCAATGCAGTATCCAGGACGTCAGGCCTGTTAGTTGCTGCGATGATAATTACACCGCTATTTGAAGAGAAACCATCCATTTCAGCTAATAGCTGGTTAAGTGTTTGCTCTCGTTCATCATGGCCGCCGCCTACACCTGCGCCGCGTTGCCTTCCTACACTGTCAAGTTCATCAATAAATACTATGCAGGGGGCTTTCTTCTTAGCCTGTTCGAACATATCACGTACTCTTGCAGCACCCATTCCAACAAACATTTCTACAAAGTCAGACCCGATTATTGAGAAGAAAGGTACCCCCGATTCACCTGCAACTGCTCTTGCCAGAAGTGTTTTTCCTGTCCCTGGCGGTCCTACGAGTAAAACACCTTTTGGAATCTTTCCGCCAAGTTTCTGGAATTTTTGTGGGTACTTTAAGAATGCTATTATTTCTTGTAGTTCTTCCTTGGCTTCATCACAACCTGCAACATCGGCAAAAGTAGTTTTTTGTGCATCTTCTTCGGAATATAATTTAATCTTTGCCTTTCCGAATGACATAAAAGGATTTCCCATTCCCCCGATTTTCTTTGATATGAAAAACCAGGCTATACCGATAATCGCAAATGGGAAAATCCACCACATTAACATATTCCTGAGAAAGTTATTTTCTACTTCACCCTTGAACTCAACATTTTTTGCTTCTAATTCGTTAACCAACTCAAGGTCCTGTACCGGAACAGTTACGAAGGCAACAGGTTTGTTTTTTCCGGATGATGTACTATCGTAATGTCCTCTGATTATTTTTTCTCCTACAGAACAATCAATTATCTTCCCCTCACTTAAGTATGTCCTGAATTGGCTATAAGAGATTTCTCCGGCTTTAGGAGACATAAACATCTGAATAATATATAAAACCACAAGAAAAAGGAGAAGATATCCTATTGAGAAACCAGTCTTCTTGGATTTTAAATTCTTGGATAGTTTTCCAGGTGATTTTTTGTCTGTTTTTTTCATTTAATTGCTATTGGAATAAGTATTTATGATATAGTCTGTAAAAATATGTTATGTAAAGACATAAGTTTAAATTATATGACAATATTATTATGAAGTCAAAGCAATAAATGTTGTTGATGTGTCGTTGATGCTTGAGAACAGCAAAAATTCTTTGTTAAAGAATTTCGGAGGGCTATATAGTACCTTTGTAAAAATATTTTGGCCAATTTTGGTTAAAATCCTGTTCCGAGTCGTTCGGGTTAGGTTGTTATTATCAAAAATGATCGGGGCGACTGGATTCGAACCAGCGACCTCTTGAACCCCATTCAAGTGCGCTAAGCCAAGCTGCGCTACGCCCCGAAAACAAAGATTTATATGGTGTTTGATAGAATAGTTTTATCAAAATACATAAAAATAGATAGAAATTTTGATTAATGTTAGCTCATTATATCAAACTACTCCCAATCTTCAAGAATTTTCGTACAACCCTTTTTCTCTTAACTACCCTTTGTATAGAAACTTAGAAATTTTCGGATGAAAATTAGGCGTTATTACGCTAAAGCTTACCTATTTTATAATAAATTTGGTGAAATAACTGTTGATTTTCATTGCTAAATATTATATATTGTACTTGGAACTGATATCACTACAATATGTAGCAGGATTGATTCATTGCGAACACCCACACCAAGACATTAACTATATACACAAATCTTTAACAATTGATCTTGAAAATGCAGGAAAAGAAAGCTACGGGGTCAAAGAGAGGTATCAAATTTGATGCTTTGTCAGAAAGCATTTCTGGAATAAACAAGAATAGGAAAGTAAATGAAGATTATAAATACATAGATAATGAAAGAAACATATTCGTTATTGCTGATGGGCTGGGAGGGCATGGAAATGGAAGCGAGGCCAGCAGGATTACAGTACAAACAGTTGCTTATAGATTAACAAAATTGTATGAAAGACTTAAAGAGAAAGATTACCCTCCAGAAAAGATTCAAGAAGGAATTAAAGGTGTTATTGAATATACTAATTCCCAGATAATGTATCCAATAGCAGAATTTTCAAAAGATTTACAAAATTTTGGAACAACATTGGTATCCTTTTTTTGTCATAATGGTATCGCCTACCTCCACAACGTCGGAGATTCTCACGCCTTTTCGTATGGAAACAATCATCTATATAGGGCAAATTCCTTGTCCCAGTTGACCCAGGATGACAGAATAAAAAACGGACATAATGGATGTAGTAAAGAAGAACTTAAGATTCACTCAATAAATGCAAGATTAAAACAATATATTGGAAATGAACACATTAAAGTTCACTCTAATAGAGTTAATGTATATGATAATGATATATTCTTGCTGACAACAGATGGGATTTTAGATCCTGTTTCCAGAGTAGAAATAGCCGAGATTATCAGTGAAGAAAAATTTGAAGATATTCCTGACAAGTTAGTAAATAGAGCAAACCATCCTATTTTAGTGCCTTTATTTTATTCAAAATATAAGGGGGTTTCTATTAATACTGCACAAAAAATATTGGCAGGAAAAGATGATATAACATTTATTTTGCTGAAAGCCAGGGAGGTTAATTAACGTGGAACCTGATGAATTAGAAGATTATTTTTCAGATAAATTCAGCAGCATTTCAGTTAAAACCAGTGGGACTTTGGCGGATATAGCAGCGGCTGTAGTAAGCAAACCATTTTTTGGTCTTAAAGAAGGGGATACCGTTGCCTTAAAATCACCAAAGGAACCTTGTAAGTCGTCTATAGAAAGATTTATACGGGAAGCAGAAATATTAGAGATGCTTATGAAGCAGAAAGTTCCTGAAATAATAACATATTATGGTTGTCTTACAACACCTGAAGGAGTTCCTGTCCTGGTTGAAGAAATGGCCGATCATAATCTTACTTTATTAAGGAGAAGAAAGTATAAGGAAGATTTCCCTGAAGCCTTAATGGACTCTATAATGGAAAGAATAGCGAAAGGATTGTCATCTCTTCATGGTTTGAATGAAGGACAGGGATATTTACATAGAGACATAAAACCTTCGAACATATATCTGTTTTATGGTGGATTGGCTAAACTTGGAGATTTTGGAAGTGCGGGATTAAATATTCAGGGAAGACTGGGAGAAGCTGATCTTGGGAAAGGCACTTCTTCCGGGGGTGCTCATGGAACACCAAACTATTCCGCACCAGAAACGTTGGGATATAGGAAAATATATAGTGTAAGCAGTGAAATATACTCTCTGGGCTGCGTTGGGTTCTATTTAATTGCAGGCAAAACACCATTTGATGATTTAGGACTGGAAAACAATTATGCGGAATTAAAGAATGCGAAATTAGGAGGGCGGGGGCATGAAGGTTATATTGATAGTACTATAGAACTGTTGGTAAGAAGAAAGAAGGTATCTGATCATAAAATAAAAGCTGTCAGAAAAGCTTTAGACCCAAATCCTTTAAATAGACAAAAATCAGTTGATGAGTTTTTATTAGAGTATCAATTTGGAGCAGAAAACGCAATCTTAAGGAGAGGGCTTGGGAAGATCCAGAATTTGCTTGATAAAACATTCGATACAAATAGTGATGCGACGCCGATAGAAATCGTAGATGCATTTCTGTATGAATACGAAAGAATGCAAAAGCATAAACAAAAATTCAATCTTAGAACTGACATACCTGAAAATGTAAGAGATCTTTTAGAACAAAGAGCTGACAAAGATTATGATAATTTGCGTAAATATCTTGATACAGAAAAGGGCTGGGCTAAAACAGATTTACCTTCTAAAGAAAAAGTAGCAGAAAGAAAAAGGTATGTAGAGGATTTATTTGTATTGATTTTTTGTTGGGGGAATAGCATTAGGGATAAGTTTATTTCTGACAAATCTGTTTCAAGAGTTAGGCCGGGTACAATGAGCAAGGAATTTTTTGAAAGATGGTATAAGGCATACTTTAAATAAATTGATTGACTCTACTGTCATGTGAGAGTAGCATACATTTGTAGACAAACTGTAACCAACTCCGACGTAACTAACCAGACGCATCACGGTAATCACTAATATAAGTAAAATTGTAACTTATTGCAAAACAAGTTATAGTGAAACAACAGACATAAAACCAGACCGTTTTACGAAATATCAAGAGGACTGTTTTTATAAATGGGGTTTATGTGACCAGCCGTCCGAACAGGCTTGGCACGACCACTATTTATTAAATTTAAGTCAATAAAATATTATACTAATTATGAATCAGATTGCAGGTGTTGACGGTTTTAATATAATGAATAATTTGCGCTTGGTTATTATTGCTGCAATATTTATTGGTATTATTATTGTGCTTCTCTTAAATAGGATTCTAGGGTCTCGGAGAGGGGTAAAACAAAAAAATATGCAAACAGTGAATCCATCTGATGATAGTAGCCGTGAAGAACGACATACTCCTGGTGTTGTAGACGATTTTTTTGGTGTGGAAGAGTCTATGGAAAAAGAAAAAAGTAAAGGTAGTGAAAGTACCGCTGAGTCAGGAGTGGAAATAGAGGGCCAGCCAGTTGTTAATTACGAAAAAATTGAGGCAGATTTAAAAGCCATAAGGGACGAAGTTACTACAAAAATTGAAGGGTTAATTTTAAAGGTAGAGGCGGCAGAAAAGTCAGTTTTAAATAAAATAGAAGATGTTATTGACGTGAAAATTCAAGAGGCATCAAATAAGATTAATGATAGGATCGCCGAAGTGCTTAGAACTCAAAGAAATTCAATCACTTCGGTTTCAGAGGAACGGGTGGATTCCTTGCGTAAGGAAGAAGTACCGGCAGATATATTGCCTTCTGACAATACGGTAATGTCGGAAGAAATAAAAGAGAAAGAGCAGACTGATACAATTGCACCATCAGGGGAAATTGAGGGAAATATATCAGAAGGAGATGTAGGAGAATCGGTTGATTTTGATATACAGAAACTTTTGGAAGAAGAGCCTGTTGGTATGTCATCCTTTGAAGAACCCAAAGAGTTAGAAGCAGAAGTTGAATTTGAGGAGAAAAAGGAAAGAGATTTGGGTGCGCCAGTTAGAGATAATAATATTTTGGAGAAGCTAGATGGTTCTTTACAAATGGAGGAAGATCCTTTTGATATTTTACCTTCTGATGAGTCTAAAACTGTAGCTGAAGAGAAAAAGGAAAGAGATTTAGAGGTGTCGTCTGAAGTTAAAAAAGATGTAAAAGTTGATGAAAAAGAACCGATAGAGGCCATTACTTCAACAGGGGAAATTGAGGAAAATATATCAGAGGGAAACTTTGGGGAATCGGTTGATTTTGATATAGAGAAACTTTTGGAGGAAGAGCCTGTTGGTATATCATTTACGGAAGAGTCCAGGGAAGTAGTAGAAGAAAAGGTAGAAGAAGGAAAGCCGACAGAGATTATTACTTCATCAGGGGAGACTGAGAAAAAGGTATCAGAGAAAGCAAGGGGTGAAGAGGCAGAAGAGAAAAAGCAATCTACTGGAGAAACCGTTGACTTTGATATACAAGAGTTTTTAGAAGAATTAGGAACTCCTCCTTCAGAAAAAGAATGATACTGATTTAAGGAGTTCGTAGATATATGATATGATCGGGTAATTCTATTTCGGATATATGTCTTCTATTTCCGATTTTGGTTCACGAACCATCAGCTCATTTACAGCCGTAATTGGATCTTTATCTTCAAAAAGTACATTGTAGATTTCTTTTGTAATAGGCATTTCAACATTGTATTTATTTGCTAATTTGCAGACCGATTTTGTAGTCAATATTCCTTCCGCTACCTGATCCATCTCTTCCAGTATTTGGGATAATTTCTTGCCTTTGGCAATTTGTTCGCCTACCAGACGATTCCTGCCGTAGGGACTAACGCAAGTGGTTATTAAATCTCCAAGTCCCGCAAGCCCTGAGAATGTGTCTCTCTGGCCGCCCATCGCAACTCCCAGACGCATCATTTCTGCCAGTCCTCTGGTTATCAGAGCTGCTTTTGAATTATCTCCAAAGCCGAGTCCGTCACAGATTCCTGCCGCAATTGCGATGACATTTTTAACTGACGTTCCAATTTCCACGCCTATTACATCGGTATTTGTGTAAACGCGAAACCGTTCTGTTATAAAGATACCCTGAATTTCTTTTGCCAGTTTTATGTCTTTGCATGCAATCACAACTGTTGTTGGTAATTTCCTTGCTACTTCTTCTGCATGGCTTGGTCCCAGGAGCAGTGCAATAGGCTGTTCACCCAACACGTCTCTAAGTATTTCACTGCCGCGCATGAGTGTTTCGTTTTCGATACCTTTTATTACGCTTATAATTGGTGTTCCCGGGAGATAATGACTTTTTAATGGCTGGATGGTTTTCCTGACATAAGGTGTTGGTATGGCGATAACTATAAGATCGGTTTCAATTTGTGCTTTTGCAATATCTGAAGTTATTTTTAAGTCAGATGGGATTTCGATGCCTTTGAGATATTTTTTGTTTTCTCTGTGTTTCTTTAAGTATTCAACATAGTCAGGTGTTGAACCCCAGAGCGTAACATTGTGTCCCTTGTTGTGTAATACAATCGAAAGTGCAGTGCCCCATCCTCCTGTGCCCAGGACTGATATTTTCTTTTTGATTTCTTTGTTATCCATAGAAAGCTTAGTTACTCTGTATCGATGTGTTGAATAATAAGTTGTTAGTTTCAGGCAGGAAAAGCTTTAGCTGATTATTTAACTTACTAAAGCTGTGTCGTCACTATAGATTGGGAAAGTGGCACATAATTTTACAACCTCACTTTTAATTGTCCTTAATTTATTGTCATCTCCACGCCCATTGAGTGCGCTATCAATCCAATTTGCAATCTGACACATTTCAGGTTCTTTCATACCGCGTGTCGTAACTGAAGGAGTACCCATCCTTATTCCACTCGGATTGTTTGCGGTGCCTTTATCAAAGGGGATCATATTCCTATTGAGGACAATACCTGCCTTTTCCAGAGTTTTCTGTGCTTCAATCCCTGAGATATTTTTATTTGAAAGGTCTACAAGGAAAAGATGGTTGTCTGTCCCTCCGGAAACTATTTTGTAGTCTTTATCTTTCAGTTCATTTGCTAACTTTTTTGCATTTTTAAGTGTTTGAATCTGAGCTTCTCTGAATTCCTCGGTTTTAGCTTCCTTAAATGCTACGGCCTTTGCAGCAATTACGTGCATTAATGGTCCGCCCTGAATTCCCGGAAAAATAAACTGGTCTATTTTTGAAGCATATTTAGACTTGCAGAGTATTAACCCTCCTCTAGGGCCTCTGAGTGTTTTGTGGGTTGAGGTAGTTACAAAGTCGGCATAAGGTACAGGATCCTGATGTACTCCTGCCACGATCAGGCCTGCTATATGAGCAATGTCTGCCAGGAAAAGCGCACCGACTTCATCTGCAATTTCTTTAAATTTTGCAAAATCAAGTTCTCGCGGATAAGCGCTGGCCCCTGCTATTACCAGATCCGGATTAGTTTTCTTTGCAATCGCCCTTATTTCGTCATAATCAATATATCCCGTTTTTTCGCTTACTCCATATGTTATATTCTCGTAAAATTGGCCTGAGAAATTCTTTTTGAAACCGTGTGTAAGGTGTCCGCCATGTGAAAGATCCATACTCAATATCTTATTTCCTGGAGTAAGTGAAGAAAACAAGACTGCCATATTTGCTTGAGAGCCGGAATGTGGCTGGACATTAGCGTGCTCTGCCCCGAAAATATCCATTGCCCGTTCGATGGCAAGTTTTTCGGCTAGGTCTACCTTTCCGCATCCTGCATACCAACGCTTGCCAGGATAACCTTCAGCGTATTTATTAGTCATTATTGAACCTTGTGCCTGCATTACGGCAGTACTGCAATAATTTTCCGAAGCAATAAGTTCAACGTGACTTTGTTGTCTTTCTAATTCATCGCTGATTGCAGCGAATATTTCAGGATCAGTATTTTCTAAAGTATTCATAATTTTAAAACCTATAAAGATATTCGATAAATTCTATTTGCCAATCTTCCATTTCAAGTATGCTGTAAGAAAACTATCAATTTCACCATCAAGGAATGCTTGTGTTTTAGGGGTCTCTTCTCCTGTTCTCAGGTCTTTTATCATTGTGTAAGGCTGAAGAACATAAGACCTTATTTGATGGCCCCACGCAATCTCACCCTTTTCATCATATGCATTTGCAAACTCTTTCTCAAGCTCTTTCTCTTTTAGTTGATACAATTTCGACTTTAACATCTTTAAGGCTGTGCTTCTATTCTTGTGTTGAGATCTGTCGTTCTGGCACTGCGCTACTATACCGGTTGGTATATGCGTAATCCTGACAGCAGAAGATGTTTTGTTAACGTGTTGGCCTCCAGCACCGGAAGCACGGTAAGTATCAACTCTTAAATCTTTTT
>JACZYU010000202.1 GCA_022570935.1 Planctomycetota bacterium
GCTATTGACTTTGGTATTATTGTTGATGGTTCTGTGGTAATGACAGAAATAAATATGCGGAAACTAAACGAGAGGCAACGACACTTGGGCAGACCATTGACAAACATGGAACGCCTTCAAAGCATATCTGAATCCAGTAAAGAGGTTATCCGTCCCATTATATTCGGCATGGGTATTATCATAATCGTTTTTTTTCCTATCCTGACTCTGGAAGGTATTGAGGGAAAGATGTTCAGGCCAATGGCATGGACATTTATCTTTGCAATGATTGGGGCGTTGGCAATTGCCATATTACTCTCACCCATATTGTCTTATTATTTTTTACCTAGAAAAATAAGAGAAAAAGAAGGTTTTATAGAACGCATCTTAAAAAGAGGATATACAACTGCGCTTACAATGATACTCCGATGGAAATATGTACTATTCGCTACTGTGTTTATTTTACTAATAGGGACTACCTTTATCGGGACCAGGTTGGGAGGTGAATTTATACCAAAACTTAAAGAAGGCTCTATCGTCATTAATACTATACGTCTAGCCGGAGTATCTATAGAAGAGGCAGTTGCCTACAACTCCCGTATAGAGAAACTGCTGCTTGAACTCTTTCCAGACGAGATTAAACATATCTGGAGTCGGGTAGGAACAGCCGAAGTGGCTACAGATCCAATGGGTATAGAACTGACAGACATTTTTATCACGCTCAATCTCAGAGACCAATGGAAACGTGCGAGAACTCAGGCGGAACTAATCAAGCAAATGGAAGAAGAACTGGAAGACTTGCCTGGCATAAACATGATCTTTACCCAACCCATTGAAATGCGCTTGAATGAGATGGTTACCGGCATCAGATCAGACGTGGGTATTAAGATTTATGGGGACAACTTTGAAGAACTGGTTCGTCTCGGCAATAGGGCGCAGGAAATTCTCAAAAACGTCAAAGGGGCTTCAGATGTTGCCGCAGAGCAAATTACAGGACAACCCACTCTTCAGGTCATAATAGATCAAGGCCAAATTGCAAGATACGGAATACCCGCACGCAATATATTGGATATGGTGGAAATAGTCGGCTCACGGCAGGTAGGTGACATTTTTGAAGGACAGAGGAGATTCCCGCTGGTAGTCAGGTTGCCCGATAAACAACGCACAGATGTGAATGCCCTGGCTAACACACTGATCCCCACCGAATCAGGACAATTTTTGCCGCTTCGTAATTTAGCTGAATTCAGGGAAGCGGAAGGTTATTCAACCATAAATCGGGAATGGGGCCGTCGCTTGATAAAGATACAATGCAATGTCAGGGGCAGGGATATCGCCTCTTTTGTGCAGGAAGCGCAAGCTCGCATTGAGACTGAAATGAGTTTACCTGACGGATATGTAATCGAATGGGGAGGTCAATTTGAACATCTGCAACGTTCCAAAATACGTTTTATGATTGTTATACCTATTGCGCTTTTGCTAATATTTCTTATGCTGTACTTCAGCCTGAAAAACCTTGTTGATGTATTCATTATTTATACAGGTATTCCATTTGCATTCATCGGAGGTGTTTTTGCTCTGTGGGGACGAGGTATGCCTTTCAGTGTAAGCGCCGCTATTGGTTTTATAGCCCTCAGTGGTATTGCCGTTCTTAATGGTCAGATTTTGGTATCCTCTATCAGAATATTCAGGAAAGAAGGGCTTATTTTAAGTGAGGCTGTTAGGGTAGCAGCCAAACAACGTTTACTTCCTGTAATGGCAACTGCTATCACTGATGCGGTAGGTTTTATGCCAATGGCTATTTCAACTAGTGTTGGAGCCGAAGTTCAACGACCACTTGCTACAGTAGTAATTGGTGGTGTGATTACATCCACTCTTCTAACTTTATTTGTACTTCCAGCGTTGTATCTCACCATGGGAAAGCGTTTTGTGGGTGAAACCAAATAATTTACCAAAAATTGATATTGTGAATGCAAGACTTCATAAAAAAGCGCTTTCATTATCATATTTTACAGTAGGGTACAATATCTTAGAAGGAATAGTATCAATCTTTGCCGGATTATTAGCTGGTAGCATAGCCTTAGTTGGATTTGGTCTAGATAGTTTTGTTTTATATGAAATACCGAACCGGAAAATCAATAAATAGCAGAAGCTTGGTAGCAGACTCTAAGCAAACACTTGCATGTGTATTTTTGTCTATTGCTTTGTAAATTGGATTAGGACTAAATTATCTATAATGAGTTTTGGTAAGCAGACCCACTTGTAGGATTAAGTGAATTGAATATAAATAATTCGCTCTTTTCTAATTGTTGTCTTTCTCGTATATTCTGTCTTATAGGGTTGGATAAACCGTATTCCAGGATTTTTGATAAAACGATAAAAACTGCACTTCATTTAAAATAGAACAGATCTAAATTTTTTACCCTGCAACTTAAAATTGCCAGACAGTAAATATCTGGAATAAAACAAAGAACCAAATGATTCAAATAACCAAGAGCCTCCTGCCCGACAGGTAGCAGGCTGTGTCGCAATTGCATCTACAGACGAAGCCATACTATATATGGCATGCATGGTGTTGCGTATACACCATATCTAGTATGATAAATTGTAATTTATGGTAATCACGTAATTGCGACACAGTCTGTAGTTTGGCGGGCATCATTTCCCTGAGCGAACTGGACGGACACCATTGTCGTCGTCAACGACGCCGTTCCGGTACACACCACCAAGGCCGAAGCTTACGCTCCACGCAGCTTCCGAACCATATTCATCACCTGTCCAATTCCACTCCTGCTTATTACTAAAAACAGAATCTATGTATAAACCATTCCTATTGCTCGGTTCCAGCAAAGACACAGCTTCCTCTAACGTCGGTAATCTCCAGTCGTGATACCCAGCATATCCCCAACTGTTCAAATCCCTTACCCATTGCTTTGCATTATCCCAGTCCATAGAATTACTCGAACCAGATTGATGCCACATCAGGCCTGTGGCGTGGTCTATAACCACCTTATCTCCATTGATTGTTTTCAAATCATATTCATTATTGATTGTACTGTGGCAATAAAATCCCCAGTCTTTCTTTTCACGTATTGAGATATGAGGCATTGACTGCACCTGAGAAACGGATAATTTTCTATAAGATGAACGCAGGCCTATGCTTGATTCTTCCGCTGCATGAGTAAAAGGCAGTGTAACATTATTATCAAGCTCACTGCCATGACAGTAGGCCAGTATGTCTTCAGCTTTACCTCCTGCATATTCTTCAGCATTTTTGCTTGTTAACAGATTATGCTTCCCCAGTTCTATAATCCTCTGGTCTCTGACCTGATGGAATTGAAGCCTCGCTTCATTTCTATTAATCGTTATCGTCCTGAAGGCGTGCGGGTACTGAACAGTTGCCGGGGATGCGATATAGTGAAGTCCATTAATTGTTTGAATCTTTGATACGTGATGATGTCCTGTTAAACACATTTTGATCTGAGGAACTGACTCAAGAACCGTATTGACTTCCTGATAGTTCTTCAGGAGATATTT
>JACZYU010000054.1 GCA_022570935.1 Planctomycetota bacterium
AGATTGGTGTCTTTTCCCTTACGGTCCCTTAGATAGTCATCAATTGCCTGAAACCCTTTAAACGGGGAAGAAATACCCTTATCTATTAATGTCAAAGCACATCCTATTGCCCCCATAGTATTAAAGTACTTGGGAATAATGAGCTCCCCTTCACGTAACCCAAGTATATCCTCGAACGCTTTGACTATACCTGTATTAGCAGCAACACCACCCTGAAAAGCTATTGGCTTTACAAATTCCTTGCCTTTACCTATATTACTCTTGAAATTTCTTGTAAGGGCATAGCACAGGCCGGCCACGACATCATGAATCTGCGTACCTACCTGCTGTAAATGTATCATATCCGATTTGGCAAACACACTACACCTGCCTGCTATCCTCGGTGGGTTTTTTGATTTTGAGGCCAATTTGCCAAACTCATCTTCTATAGAGACACCTATTCTAGTTGCCTGCTGATCCAGGAATGATCCCGTACCGGCAGCACACATCGTGTTCATCGCAAAATCAGACACTTTTAAATTCTTTCCACCTGACTCATCAGGCTCAAGCATTATCAGCTTTGAGTCTTCACCTCCAATCTCGATTACAGTCCTTACTTCAGGATGCAATTCAGATGTTGCCGTACCTTGAGCGACAACCTCGTTAACAAAACTTATACCGATTTTTTCCGCTAAGAATTTACCACCGGATCCGGTAACCGCCATACTCTCTATATCATCAATTGAAATTCGATTGACAATGTCCTTCAAAACTATCAACACCGTCTCTATCGGTTGGCCGTGTGACCTTACATAGTGGCTCTCCAAAACCTCTTTTTCTCCGTTCATCAGCACTGTTTTCACACTCACAGAGCCTATGTCTATGCCTATATATTTTTTCTGCTTTTTTTGTGGATTCTTTTCTAAACTTCTTATCATTTAGTCAATCTCCTGTTTCAAAGGCTTAATATACAATTACGAATACAATCCAATTAAATTTAATTGGATTTTAATCAATATATTCAGGGTGAGTGATCTTCCCCGTAACAGCGGAAGCCGCTGCTACTGCAGGATTGCAAAGATATATTTCAGATTTTAGATGACCCATTCTACCTGCAAAGTTTCTATTTGTAGTAGATAACGCACGTTCTCCCTCTGCCAGAACACCCATGTGCCCGCCAAGACAGGGACCGCAGGTTGGTGTTGACACAACACCCTCGGCTTTTATAAAGACCTCTATTAAACCTTCCTTTAAAGCCTCCAAATATATATCCTGCGTAGCTGGTATTACAATTAAACGTACAGAAGAGGCAATTTTCTTGTCTTTAAGAATTTGAGCAGCTATTCTTAAGTCAGAAATCCTTCCATTAGTACATGAACCAATTACAACCTGGTCAATTTCCACATCAGAAAGTTCTTCCACTGGACGTGTATTCTCCGGTAGATTAGGTAATGCAACTTGAGGGGAAAGTGTGCCAATATCGTACTCATGAATATCAAGATATTCACAATCAGCATCACTGGAGTAAAATTTATATTCCCTTTGGGCCCTATCATTCATGTATTTTTCAGTACAATCATCCGGCTCAATAATCCCGTTCTTTGCTCCAGCCTCTATTGCCATATTACACATTGCAAGACGGTCATCCATCGACAGATCAGTAATAACTGGTCCTGAGAATTCCATCGCCTTATACCCGGCGCCATCAACTCCAATCTGGCCTATAACATAAAGAATCAAATCTTTACCGGATACCCATTTATTCAACTTGCCATTAAAAACAAACTTTATGGTTTCCGGCACCTTAAGCCACACTTTTCCTGTTGCATAACATGCTGCTAAATCAGTACTTCCAACACCTGTAGAAAATATCCCCATAGCTCCGTACGTACATGTGTGTGAATCTGCACCAATAACTAAATCACCCGGGACAACTATTCCTTTCTCAGGCAGCAAGGCGTGTTCGATTCCCACCCTGCCTACTTCGAAATAATTCTTTATTCGGTGTTTTTTCGCAAATTCTCTAAGGAGCTTAGCATTCTGAGCTGATTTAATATCCTTGTTTGGAGTAAAGTGGTCAGGAACCAGAACAATCCCGTCAGGGTTAAAAACATTGTCCATATCAAGCGTTTCAAATTGTTCAATAGCAATTGGCGCCGTTATATCATTCCCCAGACATATATCTACATCTGCATAAACAAATTGACCGGCACGTATCTCTGGAATGTCAGAATGTGCGGCTATTATCTTCTCTGTAATGGTCATTCCCATATTGTTTTAAATATTAATAATTATTTTGTATTTGTAAATATCTAAATTAGAATGTTACGTCAAGTGGAGAACTGTGCTAATGGGTTGAGGTATTATGGAATGAACGAATCTAAATAATATGCCTTCCTTGAAACGAAGCCCACTATGTTTGATAGATTGTAATTAATTTGTAACGATGATGGTTGTTATTGCCCCCTGCTCACATAGTGATTAAGCAAGCAACCGCTTGTAAAAAAATCACTCAAAAAAATCCATTGCACCTTATAAGAGGCTAAAGGCTCGCACCTCAAGAGCCTTCTGTTCTTAAATACCAAAAGGTTATTAAAAATCCCAAAGGATTTAATTTTCAGAGAAACGGCCTCTCCTTATCGAGTTAATCGAAAGGGGGTCCTGCAAATACCGACTGTGACACTTACTACACAAATCATAACGAAAAGTCTTGTACTCAACACCGTCTATCTCCTCTGGGTCGGGGTTGTCCACTTCCTCTTCCTCTTCGTCTTCGTCATCGTCATCTTCTTCAAAATCGTCTATTAAATCCTCATCATCATCAACTTCCATTGAGTCATACGCAGCATATATTTCAATTTTTACCACGTATCTATCGTCTTCTTCAGGAACCAGTGACTTTCCACACATATCACAGTTATAATGAATCATTTAATAACTCCTCCCTATAGCTGAAAATCATTGTCATAAATAAAGACTAGAAGGGAAAAAGAGGTACTTTATAAATACCTTTTCACAAACCGTAATGTTGGATTATTTTCAAACTTTCTATCTTTTTGCCTTTCGTCTCTAGACTTAAAATTATACGAAAATGCTGTTTTTTGTCAAGTACATTAGAATTTGGAGAAAATATGTCAGACATGCTATATACAACTATAGATAATAGTCATAAGTCGCTATTTCTCTTATAGATAAGACACATCATTGCTGATACTAATGTAATGATATTCAGGAGGTATAAGTGTTGTTAACCCTTTTATATATCAGACTCTTACGACAAGCAAAAATTATAATTTGCCTAATTTTAATTAATTTTGCTACTACTGACACATTGGGAATAGAAACTTACATAAGTGCTTATTCTTAAACATAATGCTGCAAATTTATCTAGCACTGACTCTGATTAAGTATATACATTTAACCATGTTTAATTAAAACCTAAATTTTGATTAATATATTTACCACTGATTGGTTACCAACTTGATTTACATTAAATTATAAGTTAACATACGGATAAAGGAAAAGATAACCTCACCCCCCTTTGAGATCTGCCAATAAAAGACGCAATTTATAAAAATATTTTTGTGATTTCCGTTTTTGCTTTATTTGTTTTCTCAATATCGTGTGTTACGAGGCAAATTCGAGGTTACATTTAATTTGATAAGACCTGCATAGGAGATAAGGAGCAAAAATGAATAGGAAAGGTAAGCCTGTACGAAAATGTCATGGTTGTATATTAAATATTGGAGAACGTTGCGCAATTTACAAAGAACCACATGATAAATGGCACAATTCAAAGTGTTCCAGCTATAATGACAAAGAGCTGTATCGTAAATATTTAGAAGATTTAGAAAAACACCCTCAAGATAAAGCTAAAAAGCAAAGGGAAGAATCTGCCCGGCAACACAATACGGAAGAGCATCATCAAGGAAGGAAGGGAAGTAGATGAATATAACTTTATATATATCATAGCGCGGCGTAGCCGCCTGCCTGTCCGTTAATTTCGTTCGGACGGGAATGGCAAAATCTGGCGAGCAACCAAGTTTGAAGTGACTAACTAAAGTCAGCTATTTTATCAAGAATAGCCTTTTTCACTTTGTCATATTCAGGAGGAAGTTCAATAGGTGTGTTTGCATACCGTGAATCTACTTCATCTAATTTATTCTCATGATATTTAACTTTAAAATCTATAAACTTCAAGCCATGTGCAGTTGAAATAATTACAATTCTCTCATCCTTTTTAATCTCTTTTCTTTCTACGAGTTTAAACAAAGCTGCTAGCGCAACTCCTGTGTGTGGACAATTAAAAAGACCGGTTTTATCAGCTAACGCTGCAGCGTTAGCCAATTCATCCTCTGTCGCCTGTTCTACAACGCCGTTAAACATCTTCAATATCTTAATTGCTTTGTTAATACTTACCGGATTTCCTATCTGAATTGCACTTGCCAGTGTTTTTTGAGCCTGTATCGGTTTGAATTCTTCAAAACCTTTCAAATAACTTTGATATAGCGGATTCGCTTTTGCGGCCTGCACACACACAATCCTTGGAAGCGTGTTAATCATGCCCAGTTCCTTCATCAAGAGAAAACCCTTGCCCAGGGCGCTAATATTCCCCAGATTGCCACCGGGAATTATAACTACATCAGGTACTTCCCAGTCAAGTTGCTGAACCAATTCAATACTAACGGTCTTTTGCCCTTCAATCCTCAGAGAGTTCATCGAATTGGCAAGGTAAATATTGTTCTCGCTGCAAACTTTCTGTACTATTTCCATGCAGCCGTCAAAATCAGTATCGAGTGAAATTGTTAAAGCCCCATTAGCTATCGGTTGAATTAATTGCGCAGTAGAAACTTTATCCTTTGGCAAAAACACAATTGCAGGAATCCCTGCGGCAGCACAATAAGCAGACAGGGCGGCAGAAGTATCACCAGTAGAGGCGCACGCAACCCCAATTATCTCCTTCCCTTCTGAAATCATCTGCTTAACCATAGAGACTAACACTGTCATACCCAGATCCTTAAACGATCCTGTATGAGAGTTACCACATTGTTTAATCCATAAGTCCTCCGTACCAATGATATTTCCAAGACGTTCCGCCCAGAATAAATTGCTCCCACCCTCATAGAGTGATACCACATTATCATTCTCCACATTTGGGCAGACCATTTCTTTCTTTCCCCAAACGGCACTTCCAAACGGCCATTTTGTCCTTCTATTGCGCTCGTCAAAAAGTCTCTTCCACGATTCAGGGCCACGATGTTTCAGCTTTTCAATATCGTGCCGTACCTCCAACAGGCCTCCACACTTTTTACAATTGTATATTATCTCATTTAATTCATAGCGTTCATCACAACCTGAAGAACACTGAAACCATGCCTTATAACTCATATTTTACCTTTTCCAATGCCATACAATTTTAATTTTTAGAAAGCTACTTACTCAAATTGAAAAAACACAAAGAAACAATCCAGCAGGTTTTTACACACTCTGTTCAATTTTGCCGGAGATTCTTTGAATAACCTGCGTAATTATAAGAATGGCAAATATTTATTACAAGAAAAATATAGCTCCATTCACCTTGACAATCAAAACCCCATAAAGTATCCTTTGTTTAATGAAAAGCATATGCATCTTCGAAGACGGAACATATCGAAATTTCCTCCCACTGGTCTACAACAGGCCTGTTTATGAACTGCGATGCGGCATTTACAGTTTTCTTGATAGGATTGTTCTCCAATATCCGGATACAGAAATTAATCTTTTTTGCAGAGAATATCTTAATAATTTAATCAGCGAAAGCTATTCTTACAGTGTAAACAAAATAAAAAGCAATAACAAAGGATATTTGTTTGTAAACGGCAGACTCTTGATGTCTACACCAATTTCTGTTTCAGGAAAAGAAGAAATTGGGATTATGGACAATACAATAGTATATGCAAGGATACTCATGAAAAACTGTCATGCATTTACTCCCGAAAAGTTTTTAGATCCAGACTTCTTAAATGAATTAAAAAGGAAATTTCATTTTAAAAAGGTAAATGCAAGGCTTGTACAATACCCATGGGATTTGATTGATATCAACAAAGAGCAGATTAAATCTGACTTTACATCACACATTAAAGATGGACATATACAGGGAAGAATCTGCGATGGAGTTCACATGATTAAGGATTTTCAAATATCCATAGGAAAGAATACTGTAATAAAGCCCGGTTGTGTTCTTGATGCGGAAAATGGCCCAATATACATAGGCAATAATGTTAAAATATCTTCGAATTCAGTGATCGAAGGCCCTGGATTTATTGGAGACAATGTCGTCATTCAACCCCTTTCAAGAATCCTGGCAGGTTCAAACATAGGAAAGGTCTGCAAGGTAGGTGGAGAGATTGTAAATACGATTATTCAAGACTACTCCAACAAACAACATGACGGTTTCCTTGGAGACTCTTATATAGGTTCGTGGGTTAACCTGGGAGCCGACACTGTAAGCAGTAATCTTACTAATACATATGGAACGGTTAAGGTGCAAATGTTTGATAAAATAATTGATACCGGTCAAACTTTTCTTGGGATGATAATGGGAGACCATACAAAAACAGCCATAAACACAAAGTTTACTACCGGAAGTATTATAGGGTTTGCCTGCAACATACTGATGACACACACACCTTCTAAATTCATACCATCCTTCTCATGGTATTCCGACAACGTTACAAGAGTCTACGACATAAGAAGAGAATTGCAGGTAGCCAGGCGAATGATGGCAAGGCGCAATAAGAAAATGACACGTAACGGAGAAAAAGTATTCAAGACTATCTTTGCTCTAACCGAGATGGAAAGAAAGTTGCACGATAATTAATAAATGTACAGTCATTGACCGGCATAGCCGGGGGCTTGTGGAATTAAAGGATTTCGGATTTCAGAATGCGGATTGCGGAGTGAAAGAAGTGAATCTGTACAATTTCGGATTTCAGAGTGCGGCTTGCCCTGGTGCGATCCGCCCTGTGGTCTGGGTCAGGGATTGCGGAAGGGAATAAGAGATGAATAAGGATGATATGAAACATAGGACAAGGCAGTTTGCGCTTCGTGTTATTCACTTGGTTGAATCATTGCCTAAAGGGAGAACAGGAGATGTGCTTGGTAAACAATTGTTGCGTTCAGGCACTTCAGTAGGGGCAAATTATCGGGCGGCATGTCGAGCTAAATCGACCGCTGATTTTGTTTACAAGATGGGAATTGTGGAAGAAGAAACGGACGAATCCCTTTACTGGATGGAACTCTTGATTGAGGCAAAAATCATGGAATCTAAGAAACTGGAACCCTTGATGAAAGAGGCTAATGAACTTTTGGCTATTACTGTTGCATCTATCAAAACAGCTAAGAAAACTAAATAAAATCCGCATTCCGAAATCCGAAATTAAAAGGGGGCTATTCTACAGTTACACTCTTAGCCAGATTGCGGGGCTTGTCGACGTCACACCCTCTCATCACCGCTATGTGGTAAGCTAATAATTGAAGTGGAATCACAGATAAGATTGGAGTTAATACATCAATTGTTTCAGGTATATAAAGAACATGGTCCACCATTTCAGATATTTCATTATTGTGCTCATTTGCTATAGCGATTACCTTACCACCACGAGTACGCACCTCTTCAATATTACTTAAAATCTTGGCATACACACTATCCGTGGTAGCGATAATTACAACAGGCATATTCTTATCTATAAGCGCTATTGGCCCATGTTTCATCTCTGCGGCAGGATAACCTTCTGCATGTATGTAGGATATCTCCTTTAACTTAAGCGCTCCTTCCAGGGCCACAGGATAATTGTAGCCTCTCCCCAAATAAAGAAAATTATCGCTATCGCTATAAAGTTGTGCAATCTTGATTATTTGGTCTTCTCTATCAAGGATTTGCTGAACTTGCCCCGGAATTTCTCTCAATTTATTCGCAAAATCACTACTTAAAACTTCTTTCTTTCCTCTTACCCGGGCAAGGAAAAGAGTTAGTAGAAATAGAACGGTAATTTGTGAAGTAAATGCCTTTGTCGATGCAACACCAATCTCAGGCCCGGCATGGAGAAAAATACCACAATCCGCTTCCCTCGCAATGCTGCTCCCAACCACATTACAGATCGATAGAATTGCTGCACCTTTCTTTTTAGCCTCATGCATTGCGGCAAGTGTATCCGCAGTCTCGCCAGATTGGCTTATCACCAATACCATAGTCCCCTCTTCAATAATAGGGTTTCTATACCTGAACTCTGAAGCGTACTCCACCTCGACCGGTATTCCCAAATGCTCCTCTATCATATACTCCCCAATAAGCCCGGCATTCCAGGAGGTGCCACATGCCACTATTATAATGCGCCTGATGTCCCGCAGAATATTTTCCTTTTCCTTTAATCCTCCAAGATGCACGAGATTGCTATCCTTCTCAAATCGGCCCAGCATTGCATCACGTAAGGTTTGCGGCTGCTCATATATTTCTTTAAGCATAAAGTGCTCGTATCCGCCCTTTTCTATCTTATCGAGATTCCATTGAATCTCATCGATACTTTTTGATATCTGTACGTTGTTAATATCAGTAGTTTCCATTTTATCCATTGTCAAAACCGCAATCTCATTATCGTCCAGGTAAACAACCTCTCTTGTATATTCTAATATGGCAGCTACATCTGAAGTGACAAAATGCTCTCTCTTGCCTATGCCTACTATCAATGGACTTCCACGCCTTGCGGCAATCAATTTGCCAGGATCATCCAGACTGATTATGGCCAGACCATAAGCGCCATCAACTTCCTTCAACGCTCTCCTTACAGCATCTTCAATCTTCCCTTCAAAATAACTTTCAATAAGATGAGCAATCACCTCTGAATCTGTTTCACTTTTAAATATATGTCCTTCTTTTTCCAGTTTTGCCTTCAGATACTTATAATTTTCAATTATACCGTTGTGAACTATTGAAATCCTTCCGGAACAATCACAATGTGGGTGGGCATTTTCTACTGTCGGTGCTCCATGTGTAGCCCATCGAGTATGAACAATACCTATAGTGCCTTCATTAAACTTACTATCTATCTTCTTCTCCAATTCATCAATATACCCTACCGATTTCGCACAAATTATTTCGTTATCCTTTATTATAGACAACCCTGCAGAGTCGTACCCCCTGTACTCAAGCCTTCTTATTCCATTAATGAGTATCGGCCTGGCTTTATTCTCACCAACATAACCAACAATTCCACACATATTCAAATCCCCAAGTAGAAATTAATAGGACGCAACATTTCTTTCTGGATTCCTTGCGAAAGCAAGGACATGTTCCTCTCTTTCGAGAGGATTCCAATTTGCGTAGCAAAAACATAAATTAGCGATAATGAGGAGCTAATTTATTATTCAAGTAAAAGTAAACCGAAATATTTAACATATTCAGTTTTATGTTCCAGAAATTTTATTTCAAAACCATTATTGCGAACCGTCTTAAAGACGTCGATACCACATGCCTCCATTGACGGCCTTACGTCTTTTGGCATCACACAGGAACCGTCTACATCGCATGTAGCACAAAGCGGACACGGCCCTGCATTTAGAGCAAAGGCTTTATAAAACCCGGCAAAATTTGCCTTGTGTTCAATACGGAGAAGCATTTCTTCGAATTGTTTTGCAGGCGGCTGACCTTCTATCAGAATGGCACTCTCATAACAATTCAACAATTCCTGAGTTTCCTTATACGTTGGCGTATGCGGTGGACAGGTCTTATATTTCCCAAATTTTGAGCAACCAAAACGGCATTTCAACTGAACCCAGGGCTCTACCACAATACTCTTCGTGGAAATTATTCTGGAAATCGTTGCTCCCAATTTAACACTCTCATCACACAACAATTCAATTTTATCTTTATTCGTACAATCAGCAGTTTCAGATCTTATCATGGCAGAATCAAATAATTTTCAAGATTAAGGGATTCAGGAATTTAGGAATTCCTCAATTTATACTGTGTTTTTGTAAAAAAACTTTCTAAGGATTGTCCTCATGTAAATGGGAAAAAGAAGGTTTTACAAAGTAATTGTATAATACTATTTCCATCTTAGTCCATTGTCAACACGAAAGTTCAGTTTGACAGCACCTGTATTCGTGTGATATAAATTAGCGAACGGAGTGCGCTAATTTAAAGTGTTTTGCTTCGCAAAACATTGGTAAAGAAACATTTTTATTTTATAATTAAGATTTGATAAAATACACCATGCTTCTCCCTGCTAATAATATTCGGTATCATACCCGCCAGAAAGGTCTTGTCGGGCTGGCAGCCGCTATACTTGCAGCGCATTGGATTTCGTTTGTAACCTAATATTGCAAGTATAAAAAAGTCAAATGTAAAAATCACGCCTACGAAAAACGTGTTTTATTAGAATTTATTGGTGGATAGTTGAAAAGTCAGAAAAAGATGAAAGAAAAAACTTAAAAATTCTTTTAGCGAAGCAAAACCAAGAAGTTAGCGACTGAAAGGAACTAAATTCTATGGAATTTACCATAAAACAAATTAACGGAATTATTGGCGGTAAGGTGCAGGGAGATGAAAACCTGATCATCACGGGTGTATCCAGCATTGAGAATTCAGATGAAGGCGACATAAGCTTTATCAAGAATGAAAAGCTTGTAAGCAAAGTATTAGAGACGAAAGCCTCTGCAGTTGTATCACATAGACCGATAGAGGAAACAAAAAAAACATTAATCATTGTCGACAATCCGTTCATGGCATTTATTAAACTACTTAAGGTTGTTTCAGACGAAAAGCAGCAACAGCCACGCACTATTCATCCATCAGCAACAATTTCTAAAGACTCTTCCATTGGCAATGATACATCTATTGGAGCAAACGTAGTCATTGGCGGAAATACACAAATAGGTAATAATGTAACCATATACCCCAATACCTTTATAGGCACAAACTGCAAAATTGGTGATGACTCAATAATATACCCAAACGTTACAATCAGAGAAGAAGTTACAATAGGTAAACGCGTAATAATCCAATCCGGCGCATCTATTGGTGATGACGGCTTTGGATATCTTCAAATAAATGGTAAACACGTAAAGATCCCTCAGGTAGGAACTATTGAGATTGGAGATGATGTAGCAATTGGATCACACGTCACTATTGCACGTTCAGCACTTGACAAAACTATCATAAGCTCCGGCGTCAAAATAGACAACCATTCCCACATAGCTCATAATGTTTTTATTGGAGAGAACACTATGTTAATTGGATATGCGAAAATTTCCGGAGGTACAAAAATTGGTAAGAATGTAATGATGGCTGCAAATGTAAGCGTTATTGATAATATAGAAATTGGAGATAATTGTATTATTGGTGCGGCTTCTGATGTTTATAAGAGTTTAGAGGCGGGATCAGTCGTCTGGGGATCACCTGCAAAACCACATACTCTTGAAAAAAGAATCCAGGTATTAATAAAAAAGCTCCCGGACATTTACAGAAAAACAAAAGACATCTCCTGACTTTCTGACATAATAAAAGAGATTTCCTAATATTAAACCTGCTTATATTGCTTTACCTACCTGTTGTCCAGCATTTTGTATTTGCCTTCTGTTTTCCGTTATCCTCAAATGTTCCTACATGGATACCGCTTATTTTAGTAACTGAGTCAGTACCACCGGCATACAGACTGTGGTTTAGCTTAGGAATTTTTCAGATTTTATTCTTCACATCGATATCTTTAAAATACGTTTTGTAAAATCCCCTATCCCTTGAAAGAAGCAAGTCAGCGTGATTCAAGGCATGAGAGCCAATCATAAAATCACTTACCATACTTTGCCTGGAAGAAATAATACTATTGCAATTCTTACAATGTACAGTTACAAACTTTCCACATCCTGAACACTGTAATCCTTTTTTCTTCCTCTTTGAGTAACCTTTCCACCTTTCACCAGCAAGAGAAAGTGCCTTTTCACTTGAGAGGACCAATTTTATCGAAGTATCCGATAGGAATTCTTTCAACTCTATTTCTGAGGCAAACTGACACGCCAACTCAGCATATACAACTTCGGATATTATTAGTTGTCCTTGTTCATTGTGCGTATCAATCACGGCTTTGGAATCTGCAAAATGCTTTTTATCCGCCAACAATATATCGATGAGAATATTTGTATCTACCGCTGTGATCATTTCCCCCTCATCTCCTCAATGATCGTATCACTGTCTTTTTTTATGCGCTTTTCAAGATAACCTACCCACCGATCAAAAGGAGATTTTCTGACCCCTTTTTTTATATAAAAGACACCGTCTTTTTCCTCAAACTGAAGCTCCTCACCAGGAGAAACCCCAATTTTATCCCGCACCTTTTTGGGGATTGTTATCTGTCCTTTAGATGTCAACTTAGCCGTAAGCATAATTTCCCTCCTTGTAAGAATTTCTAATTCTTACCTGTAATGTAAGGATTTATACTTCCATTGTCAAGGAGTAAAATCTACCACAGAATTTTATATAGAACAGTTTTATATTAACGACCGAATAGAGTTAATTTACTTTACAGAGTTATTTCAATCTCTGCTTTTTCATACATGCCCTTCAGAATGGCTTCCGTCTTTATCTGCATATAAACAAAATCAACCATGTCTGCAACATCTTCATAACTGACATCTCTTCCTTCTTCCTTATCAGTGACCTTTATAATATGATAGCCGAATTGTGTTTTTACAGGTTCACTTATTTCTCCGACCTCCATTGAAAAAGCAACTTTAGCAAACTCTTCTACAATAGAACCCTTTCTTTGAAAGAAGCCTATGTCACCTCCATTTTCCGCAGAAGGACATGTCGAGTATTTCCTTGCCATTTCTGCAAAGTCCGCACCATTATCTATTTCCTTCTTTACCTCTTCAATCTTCTGCCTGGCCTTTTCAAGTTCAGCGTCTGTTTTCAGCTCAGTTGTATCAATTAAGATATGACTTGTTTTCACCTTTTCACCATTAAAGGCGCTCTTATTCGCTTCAAAATAACTTCTTTTTTCGCCATCATCAACACTTTCATCCAAATATTTGCTTAACGCCAGGGTCCTCCTTACCTCACCTTCGAGTGCAGAGATACTGGAACCCTGAGTTCCTAATATCTCTTCCAGCGTCTTTTCGCTATTATTCGGATTGGATTTCAGAAAATACTGGATCTTTTCCAACTCTCCCTGCACCTCTTCATCACTTACGTCTATATTTTGTCCTTCAACAAATTGTTTAAGTAGTACTTTCTTTGCTAATTGGTTTACTACCTGTATTTGAACAGAACGCGTCACATCCTGATTCATACGCCTAATGACATTCATCCTCCTGTCAAAGTCTTTGCGGAAGATTTCTTCACCATTTACTGTAGCAATAACATCATTCTCTGTCTCCGCTACAGCTTCGCCACCTTCTTCTGACTTTACTTCAGTTTCTGCTACAGCAACAGTACTTTCTTGTGTCTTAACTTCTTTCTCTGCCTCAGCCTCTGTACTTTCCTCTGTCTTAGCTTCCGTCTCAGCTACGGCCTCCGTACCTGCCTCAGCAGCCTTCGCCTCGGTTTCAGCTACCGCCGCTGTATCTGACTTAGCTTTTGTCTCTTTCTCTGCAGTCGCCTCTGT
>JACZYU010000055.1 GCA_022570935.1 Planctomycetota bacterium
TTAAAGCAAAGGGAAACAGGTGATAAGCAGCCGATTCGTACTTGGGCGCGCAGTTGTATAATTATCCCGGAATTTGTGTCACATACATTTATGGTGCATAATGGAAAAATTTTCCATAAACTTTTTATTATGGAAGATATGGTCGGACACAAACTTGGAGAATTTGCTCCTACGAGAACATATAGGGGCCATGGCGGGACAAAGAGGAAGTAGCGTAAGCGGACTAAATTTCATAAAATTTGTTATTTTAAAATGAATTTCAAAGCAAGCTGTAAATACATCAGGATGTCACCCAGGAAAATCAGGTACGTTGTTGATCTGATAAGGGGGAAGTCTGTAAATCATGCGCTGGAAGTACTACGGCTGACACATAGAAGGGCTTCGTACATTATAGATAAAACGTTAAGGGCTGCAATTGCAGGTGCTAACGAAAAACAAGATGTGGAGATAGATTCTTTATATATAAAAGAAATCTATGTTGATGGGGGTCCGGTACGTAAATATTTTAGGCCAAGGGCAAGGGGCGTTTCTGCAACTATTAAGAAACGTACAAGTCATATATCTTTAGTGCTGTCAGATGGGAAGGAATTAGTATAAATCTTTCGGGTCGTGAAAAAAGGTTAATACATTAAAGTGGTATTTATTTCCGAATCTTAATTAGGAAGGAAAAAATGGGTCAAAAAGTTTGTCCAATAGGTTTTAGGCTGGGGATAACCGAGAATTGGAGATCGCGATGGTATGCAGATAAGAAAAAATTTGGCAAATTACTGGTCGAAGATCAAAAAATACGAAAATATATTAAAAAGAACTACCGCTTCACAGGAATACCAAAGGTAGAGATTGAAAGAACGCGTGATGAAGGTGCAAAAATCATTATCTATTCGGCAAGGCCAGGTTTGATAATAGGCCGTAAAGGGGCTGAAATTGAAAAATTAAAGGAAGGTATCGAGAAATTAGTGGAGAAAGAAGTAGATATTAGGATTCAGGAGACCGAAAAGCCGGATCTGGAAGCACAATTAGTAGCTGAGAACATTGCTGAACAATTACAAAAAAGGGCGGCATTTAGGAGGACTATCAAAAAAGCAATTGAAAGTACTATGAGTATGGGTGCAAAAGGAATAAAGGTTCAGATCTCCGGACGTTTAGCTGGGGCAGAGATAGCAAGGACAGAAGGGGCTACTCAAGGAAGTATTCCGTTGCATACAATAAGGGCAGACATTGATTACGGCTTTGCAGAGTCTTTAACCACCTACGGTACGATTGGTGTTAAGGTGTGGATTTTCAAGGGATTAGTTGATTTGGGAAAAGGGGTTAATTATGCGGTTGATGCCAAAAAGGGTAAAATTTAGGAAGACTCAAAGAGGAAAGATTAAAGGTAATGCCACGAGGGGAAATACCGTATGTTTTGGTGAGTTTGGTTTACAGTCTACTGAGCCGGGCTGGATAACGGCACAGCATATTGAGGCCGGCAGGGTAGCGGCTACACAATACGTTTCAAGAGAAGGTAAATTAGTTATAAGGATATTTCCACACAAACCGGTTACATCAAAACCTATAGAAACGAGAATGGGTAAAGGTAAGGGCGAACCTGAAAAATGGGTTGCTGTTGTAAAGCCAGGTACTATTTTATATGAGATAGGAGGAGTTCCTGAGGATATGGCAAGGCAGGCCTTTGCTCGAATCTCATACAAGATGCCTGTCAGGGTAAGGTTTGTTAAAAGGAGAATGGCGATTTGAAGGCAAGTGAGATTAGAGAAAAACCGTATCAGGAAATACTTGAAGAGTTAGAGGCCTGCAAGAGAGAGTTGTTAAACCTCAGGTTTCAATGGCAGGCAGGTGAAATGCGTAATTCAGCGCAATATAGACAAATCAGAAAAAATGTTGCGAGATTAAAAACTGTTTTAAGAGAAGCAGAATTAGGAGTTAACGCAAGCCTCCTTGGAAGAAAGAATGAAAAAGAAAGCATATAATGGAAACTGATAAGAATAGTAAACGGCGAAAGACCGTTATTGGTGTAGTATCAAGTAGTAAAATGTCCAAGACAATTACAGTGAAATCAGAAAGGCGTGTAAAGCATCCCAGATATGGAAAGTTTGTTAGAAGAATGACCGTTTATAAAGCTCATGACGAAGAAAACAAGGCTGGCAATGGAGACAAAGTGGAGATTGTAGAAGCACGGCCACTAAGTAAGAGTAAACGTTGGAGACTAGTTCGTATTATAAAATGATATAAGGAAGCTGATAAAATGATAATGGAACAAACGATGCTGGATGTTGCTGATAACTCCGGTGCTAAAATGGCTAAGTGTATTAAGGTTCTTGGTGGCTCTAAGCGTGTTTACGCGTCTGTTGGAGATGTTATCGTCGTTGCTGTAAAAAAGGCAATTCCTAGTGGCGTTGTGAAAAAGGGGGATGTGGCTAAAGGTGTAATTGTAAGAACAAAGAAAAATATAAGACGTGAAGACGGTTCTTATTTGAAGTTTGATAGAAATGCAATTGTAATTGTTGAAGATGACGGAAGCCCTAAGGGTACTCGTATTTTTGGCGCAGTTGCGAGGGAGTTGCGACAAAAGAATTTTATGAGAATAATTTCATTAGCACCTGAAGTGGTGTAAATGTGATGTTTTAATGGAAAGCTGTTTAAAGATATGCATGTAAGAAAAAACGATACTGTGCAAGTGATAGCAGGTGACGATGCTGGTAAAAAGGGCAAGGTCTTGAATATAATGACTAAGAATAAGAGAGTTATTGTAGAAGGGATAAGTTATATTCAAAAGCATGTAAAACGTAGTGAGAAAAATCCACAGGGCGGACGCATGCAAAAGGAGGCGCCCATATCATTGTCAAATGTGCTGGTAATATGCCAGAATAAGAGTTGTGAGAAAAATGGTAAGGGTGTGAGAGCCAAACAGAAATTCCTTGAAAATGGTGATAAGGTCAGGGTCTGTTATAAATGTGGAAGCGAAATAATCGCTCCTGAATAATTTATAAAATTAAAACATTAAATATGGCACGGTTATTAGATAAATATCAAGACGAAATTGTATCCAAGTTAATGGAGAAATTTCATTTCAAAAACAAGCTAGAGGTTCCGAAACTGGTTAAGATAGTGATAAATATGGGTGTCGGAAGGGCAAAGGAAAACAAAAAGATTCTTGAAGATGCAATGAAGCATTTAGCAACACTTGCGTGTCAGAAGCCAAAACTTACCAGGGCCAGAAAAGATATAGCTGGTTTCAAGCTTAGAAAAGGGAATGCCGTTGGTTGCAAGGTAACACTCAGGAATAAAAGGGCTTACGAATTTATGGATCGGCTGATAAGTGTAGTTCTCCCGAGAATAAAAGATTTTCGCGGCCTCTCACCAGGGTCATTTGATGGACGTGGGGGTTATACGATGGGTATAAGTGAATTGGCCGTTTTCCCTGAAATAAGTATTGATGATATTGAGTTCGTACAAGGTATGGATATAACATTTGTGGTATCTACGAAATCGGATGAGCAATCATATGAGATGCTCAAGTTGTTTGGTATGCCCTTCAAGGACAGAGAATAGTTTTCTTTAGAATTTTAAAATTAATAATGGATTACTAACCCGCGGAGTATTATATGGCAAGAAAAGCATTGGTAGTAAAATCTCAAAAGGAACCAAAATACAAAACCCGAAGATACAATAGGTGCCAGCTTTGTGGAAGGCCCAGAGCGTATTATAGAAAATTTCGAATATGTAGAATATGTTTTAGAAGTCTTGCGTTAAAAGGGGAGATACCCGGTATAAAAAAGGCAAGCTGGTAAAGTACCATGAAATGTAGATTTTTTTCTGAGAGAAGAAGGGGTTTATTAAAATGAGTATGACAGATCCAATCGCCGATATGTTGACGCGGATACGTAATGCTAATATGGTGGAGAGAGAGGCTGTAAATATGCCTTCATCTCGTATAAAGGTGGGCATTGCAGAAGTTTTGAAAAAGGAAGGTTTTATAAAAGATTTCAAGAATATCCCTGATAATAAGCAGGGTATATTGAGGATTTATTTAAAATACGGGCCTTTAAATCAGAAAGTAATTAATCATATAAAAAGAGAAAGCAAGCCCGGTAAAAGGATATATAAGCACGTGGAAGATATAGGGAAGGTGCTTAACGGTATCGGCATATCAATATACTCGACTTCAAAGGGGATATTGAGCAATAAGGAATGTAGAAAAAATAAAATAGGTGGTGAATATATTTGTACCGTATGGTAAGAGGGCTTTAATTTAACTGAGTTATTAAATCCGGATAATATATTTCCAAAATCATTTTTTTGTATAGTTGTACAAATAAGAATTATGTCTAGAATAGGGAAAAAACCCATACCAATTCTTGAAGGTGTCAAAATTAAATGTGATAACGGTGTGTTAACTATTGATGGCCCCAAAGGCAAAATGACACAGGAGATTCATCCGTTGATGAAGATAGAGGTTAATGAAGAGGCAAAGCAGGTTCTTGTAATACGCCCTTCTGACGAGAGAAAATGCAAAGAGCTTCATGGTCTGACACGTACGCTTGTAGCAAATAATATTCTTGGTGTTACTGCCGGCTTTTCAAAGAGTTTGGAGATAATAGGATTAGGGTATAACATTAAAACGCAGGGCGATGGTTTAGTTTTTCAATTAGGGTTTTCGCATCCCGTTAATGTTAAAATTCCCGAGGGTCTAAAGGTAGAAATTACGAATCAGACAAATCCCGGGAAGTTTACGATTAGTGGTATCGATAAGCAGTTGGTCGGACAATTTGCAGCAAATATTAGAGGCTTGCGTCCGCCGGAACCGTATAAAGGTAAAGGTGTTAAATATGCGGATGAGATTATACGCAGGAAAGCTGGTAAGGCGGTAGCTTCTGCATCTTAAGTTTTTTTACATTTCTTTCGCTTTAAAAGATTAACATATGAGTATTTTAAAGGAAAAACACAAAAGGCGGCTTAAACGTCATAAAGGAATAAGGAAAAGGATTTCTGGCGTTAAAGAAAAACCTAGATTGAGCGTATATAGAAGCTCAAAAAATATATATTGTCAGATAATTGATGATACTACCGGCAAGACACTCGCTAGCGCTTCAACATTGATAAAAGATATTAAAGACAAATTGCCCTATAGTGGAAATGTTGAAGCGGCAAAACTTGTAGGCCAGAAAATTGCAGAGGAAGCTGCAAAGATAGGCATTACCAAGGTAGTTTTTGATAGAAGTGGATATAAATATCATGGCAGGGTTAAGGCATTAGCTGATAGCGCAAGGGAAAATAACCTTGTTTTCTAAAAGCCTTTTCATGGAATATTATAAAAAAACGGGTGTTTGATTAAACAATAGGAGGTTTTTTTGGCACAAAAAACTGATACTGAAAAATTAGAAGAGACAGTTGTAAAAATCAATAGATGTACCAATGTAACAAAGGGTGGCAAGAGTATGAGCTTTAGTGCATTGGTTGTAGTTGGTGATAAAAAGGGAACAGTCGGGTATGGCTTTGGGAAGGCTAGAGAGGTCCCAAATGCCGTTGGAAAAGCAGTAAAGGATGCAAACAGAAACACTGTTAGAGTGAATATTATTGATGGAACAATACCGCACGAGGTATGGGGGTGTTATAAAACTGCAAGGGTATTTATGAAACCGGCGGCGCACGGTACCGGGATTAAAGCGGGAATGCCAGTGAGAACGGTTCTTGAAGCTGCAGGTGTTACGGATATTTTAACAAAATGTTATGGTACAAGAAACCCTCTGAATGTTGTTAAAGCTACTGCTGAGGGTTTAAAGGCTTTGAGAACCAAGCGGGAAATCGAACTTTTAAGAGGTGTAAAGATAGAATGAATTTGATAGATGCTAAGAAATCCTTGCAAAAAAGGAAGAATAGAAAAAGGGTTGGACGGGGTCCTGGCTCTGGTCATGGTAAGACAAGTGGTAGAGGGATGAATGGGGCAAATTCGCGTTCAGGTAGTGAAACACGACTATTATTTGAAGGTGGACAAATGCCTTTGTTCCGCAGACTTCCAAAAAGAGGATTTAATAATCCTTTCAAGAAGAAATATACAATAATGAATGTTAAAGATTTCGAGAATTTTGATTCTGGAACACGTGTAGACCTCCAGAAATTAAAAGATAGCAGGTTGATTAGAAGTACAAAGTATGATTTAAAGGTTTTGGGTGAAGGGGCGCTAACCAAATCACTTACTATAGTTGCATACAAATTTAGTGAGAGTGCGATTACAAAGATTAAGGAAGCAGGAGGAGAAGTAGAAACGCTATCATGATAGAGAAATTCACCAATATGTTTAAAATTCCAGAGTTGAGGAATAAGTTGTTGATAACTTTGGGATTGCTGGCTGTATGCAGGCTAGGTGTCTTTATTCCAATGCCGGGTATCGACACAACGGTACTTAAAACTTACTTTCAGGAGTTTACGCAGTCTGGTGTTGGTCAATTGTTAGGTTTGGTGGATTTGTTTTCCGGTGGAGCCATGAGTTCCGGTGCGATTTTTGGTTTAGGGATTATGCCGTATATTAGTGCCTCAATTATCTTTCAACTCCTTGTAGGCGTTGTTCCGTTTCTTGAAAAGTTACAAAAGGAGGGTGAGTCTGGCAGGAAAAAGATTAATCAGTATACAAGGCTAACAACTGTCGGGTTATGTCTGTTTCAAGCCTTTATAATGATACGTACGCTGTACGCAATAGAACTTAATAATGTGCCTGTAGTACCTATCCATATTCAGGGTCTCCAATTTCAACTTATGGCGGCGGTACTTTTAACAACGGGGACTATTTTTTTAATGTGGATAGGTGAACAGATTGATGCTTATGGTATTGGTAGCGGGATATCTCTGATTATTATGATAGGTATTATTGATAGGCTGCCATGGGCGTTTAGTCAGATTTTACAAAACTTTACTTTCTCAGTAGCACCTGCAGAACACGAGATAGGGATAGCAAAATTACTATTATTGTTAGTTATGTTTCTTGTGATAGTAGCAGGTGTTGTATACATAACTCAGGGTCAGAGACGTATCCCTGTCCAACAGGCGAAACATACAAGGGGTAGAAGAGTTTATGGAGGCCAAAAGCATTTTCTGCCTCTAAAAGTGAATCAAGCGGGGGTTATGCCCATAATCTTTGCACAATCATTACTAATCTTTCCTGCTGCTATAACCGGTGGTTTACAAGTCAGATTCGAACCCGGAACGTTCTGGTATTGGATTACCTCCAGATTGACTGAAATGTTTCAAGGTGGTTTTATATATGTAGTTATGTATGTAGTGTTAATTGTCTTCTTCTGCTATTTTTGGACAGTAATACAATTTAATCCGAAGGAAATGTCAAATAACATGAGGGACTATGGCAGCTTTATTCCCGGTATCAGGCCAGGACATCGAACAGCCGAATATCTTGAAAGTGTAATGAGCAGGATTACACTTGCAGGAGCAGCATTCTTGTCTTTAATTGCAATTCTGCCTATGATAATTGCTGGAGGGTTTGAGATTAACAGAGCTGTTGCCAGTTTTTATGGTGGCACAGGTCTTCTTATTGTTGTTGGTGTAGCCTTAGATTTAGTGCAAAAAATAGAATCTCATTTAATTATGAGACACTATGGAGGTTTTCTTGGAGGTACTGCCAGGATAAGGGGCAGAAGGGGTTGAGGCTTATTTTCCTGGGTCCTCCTGGTGTAGGTAAAGGTACTCAGGCTGCAAGTATCAGCTTAAGGAAAGAAATAAATCACATTTCGTCCGGTGATCTTTTGCGAGCGGCGGTCGATGCTGAAACAGATACAGGTTTAAAGGCAAAAGAGTATATTGATAATGGTTTGTTGGTTCCAGATGAATTAGTAGTGAAAATAGTTGTAGGAAAGATTAATTCGGCAGAGTGTAAGAAAGGTTTTATTTTAGATGGGTTTCCAAGGAATCTCTCTCAAGCAAAAGTCCTTGATAACACTTTAAAAAAAATTGGGGAAAAGATAGACAAGGTTTTCTATTTTACAGCATCTGAGGAAACAATAATTAAACGAATTGCAGGTCGGCGAATTTGTAAATCATGTGGAGTCGACTATCATGAGATGTTTAGTCCTCCGGTAAATAATAATGTGTGTGATAAATGCGGTGCAGAACTATATCAGCGTAAGGATGACTACCCGGAAACTACATCAATGAGATTGCAAGTATATAGAGAACAGACAGAAAAATTAATTTATTATTATAAAGGAAAAGGTAAGTTGATAGAAATAAACTGTAATGGGGAAAAAACAGAGATTGAACAAAATATACTTGAAGGGTTACATTAAATGTTAGGGGACGAAAGTGGAATGGAGTCGAGCGGGTGATAGTTTGTAAATCTGAACGTGAAATCGAAATTATGCGAAAAGCAGGGAGAATAGTAGCAGATGCTCTTTCAATTATAAAAGAGATTGCTAAGGAAGATGTGACCACGGAGGATTTAAATACAAGATTAGAAAAATATGTATTGCAGAAAGGTGGTATTCCTGTTTTTAAAGGTTATAGAGGATATCCTAAAAGTATATGCACATCCATTAATGAAGAGATAGTACATGGGATTCCAGACCAGAGAAGACTTCGTGATGGAGATATATTGAGTGTTGACATTGGGGTGGAATATCGTAAATATGTTGCCGATGCAGCGATAACTATCTCAATCGGAGAGATTTCTGAAGAGGTAGAGAATTTATTAAAGGTCTGTGAAGAAGCACTTAACAAAGCAATTGAGGTGACTTGCGCAAACAACAAGTTGTCTGAAGTCTCGAGATCAATACAAAACCACGTAGAAAGTCAGGGGTTTTCGGTAATACGAGATTATACGGGCCACGGTATTGGCAGGCAAATGCACGAGGACCCTCAGATTCCTAATTTTGTCAGCAAAGAATTATTAAAGGCAGATGAAATACTATTACAGGGAATGGCACTGGCGATAGAACCAATGATATGTGCAGGTAAATACGATACGGAAGTTCTTGAAAATAGATGGACAGTGGTTACAAAAGACAGAAAACTTTCAGCACATTTTGAGCACACGGTTGTGGTAACAGAAAACGGTGCTGAAATTCTAACTGTTTAACGGAAAAGAGTGTCTCGCTTACAATATAGGCAAATGTTAATGTTAATGTTTATTTTATGGTCAAAGAAGAACCAATAAGAGTTGAAGCGGTAGTGAAAGAAGCATTACCTAATGCGAGGTTTCGTGTTGAGTTGGAAAATGGACATGAAGTACTTGCACACGTATCAGGGAAGATGAGAATGCATTTTATTCGTATTCTCCCCGGTGATAAGGTTACAATAGAAATGTCGCCTTACGACCTTAGTAAGGGAAGAATAATTTATCGACAGGGTTGAAAGAAGGAAGATTTATGAAGGTTAGATCATCTGTAAAGAGGATATGTGAAAATTGTAAAATAATCAGACGCAAAGGAATTGTTCGTGTGATATGTGACAATCCTCGTCATAAACAGAGACAGGGGAAATAAAACACTGCGCAGGATGTCTTTTGATATAAAGAATATTTTTTACATTTTGAAAGGATTATTTTAAATGCCAAGAATTGTTGGAGTTGATATCCCTGGAGACAAAAGGGTTGTTATTTCATTAACATATATTTATGGTATCAGTAAGTACTTGTCGCAAAAAGCGCTAAAGGCTCTTAAAATAGACGAAAACATACGGGCGAAAGATATTTCAGAAGATGATTTGAGTACGCTGGGTGCTTATTTAGAAAAGAATTTCTCTATTGAAGGTCAACTGAGAAGGCAGGAATCACAGAACATAACAAGACTGAAAAATATAGGATGTTATAGGGGCTTGCGTCATCGTTTGGGATTACCCGTGAGGGGGCAGAGAACAAAGACTAATGCACGTACGCGAAAGGGAAAGAAGAGGACAGTATCGGTGAAGAAGAGTGTAAAGGAAATGAAAGGATAGAGAGGTTTTATCAGCAGAAGTAATGAGAATAACAAATAAAGCAGAAATACTAAATCTCTTAGAACAAGAAGACAACATAACAAATCCCCTTGGATTCAGGCACAACAACGGTCTGTTAAAAAAGGAGATGAACAAGAAAATTAATGAGATTGCCGGTTTTTGCGAACAAATATTGAAGGTAGTCAGAAAGTTTGACAGAGAAAAAGAAATTGTCTTTCTGGAATGTTCGTGTGGTAAATCTTACCTGTCGTTTGTTTTAAGTTATATTCTTGAGAATGAGTTTAGTACGACACCCTTTTTCTTCGGCGTAGATATCAATAAAGAACTTATACAAAGATGTGAGGAGACCAGATCTGTTTTAGGTTACGAGAATATGGTCTTTAAGCATGGAAGGACGATTGATTTTTCTTTTGATAGAAAGATTGATGTGGTTATTGCATTACATGCATGTAATACCGCTACTGATGAAGCAATTGCCAAAGGTATTAAAATGGGTGCTAAGTATATTATGGTTGTACCATGTTGTCAGGGGCAGTTGCGTTCTCAAATTAAATCTCATCACCCTCTAACAAGTGTAACTCAGTTTGGTTTGCTGCGGTATAAATTTGCGGACATATTGACAGATGCGTTAAGATCACAATTTCTTTCCGGTAATGGATATTATGTAGAACTTTTAGAAATAGTATCCCCGAAATTAACTCCGAAGAATATTTTAATATCAGCGAGGAAACAAAAGGGAAAGAACAAGAGAAATTTAGAAAGATACAATCAACTCAACAATATGTTTAATACGAACTTAAGCTTACAGGGGTTTTTCTACCAATAGTACTAAATGATACTTTAGCTTGTGCTTGTTAGTTTTAGAGGGAAGCAAGCTTCTTCTTTTAAAATGATAGGATATATATAAATGGGTAAAAAAAAGGCAAAACGCAGTGTCGCTAAAGCCGTTGTGCATATCAAGGCTACTTTCAATAATACATATATAACTATTGCTGATGTATATGGTGAAACCTTGTGCTGGGCTAGCGCAGGAACAGTTGGTTTTAAAGGGTCAAGAAAAAGTACTCCCTTTGCAGCGCAGAGAGCAGCTAGGAATGTTGCAGAGAGAGCGCGAAAAAGGTTTGGTGTTCAGCAGGTTGAAGTCAGAGTAAAGGGGCCAGGCCCGGGAAGAGAATCTGCAATAACTGCTTTACAAGAAGCAGGACTTCTGGTTAGAGCTATTGAGGACGTTACACCATTACCTCACAATGGTTGTCGTCCCAGAAAAAAGAGAAGAGTTTAACGGATATTTCCCCCTTCTTTGCTAAAAGAGAAAGAGGGGGGATTCTTAAAATTGTAAATTTTAGTATAACTTTTGATTTGTGAATAAGGAATAATATGGCTAGACACATAGACCCTAAATGTAAATTGTGCAGAAGAGAAACCGTAAAGTTGTATCTAAAGGGATTCCGCTGTGAATCTGCAAAATGTAGTATAACTAAAAGAAAAAGCTTGCCGGGTGGAAAATTATCAAGAAGGGGCAGGAAATTGTCTTCATATGGAATCCGTTTTAGGGAAAAACAGAAGTTAAAGCGTTTTTATGGTGTTCTTGAAAGACAGTTTAGAAATTATTATCATAAGGCGAAGAGAAAACAGGGTAATACGGGAGAGAATTTACTTATAATGTTAGAAAGAAGACTTGATAATGCTTTATACCATGTCGGTTACGGTTTTTCACGTAGCCATGCAAGGCAGGTAATTAATCATGGCCATGTAACAGTAAATGGTAGAAAGGTTGATATCGCTTCATTTTTAGTTAAACAAGGAGATGTAATCAGGCCTGTTGAGAAGGAAGATAGCATTAACATGATAAAAGCAAATATAGATTCAAATAAGGGCCGGACGCCCCCATCGTGGTTAGCACTGGGAGATGATGAATTAGAGTGTCGTGTTCTGCAACTACCTAATAGAGATGAGGTATCGGTAAATATACAGGAACAGTTAGTAATTGAGCTTTGCTCAAAATAAATTAAATAACCATTTTAAATTAATAAAGTATAAGAGTGCACAATTAATTTATGAAATCCTACCTTGAGTGTCTTATTAAAACGAAAGGCTTTTTTCCGGTTCATAAGGTTCATAATGGTTTAATCAAAGCAAAAGAGTCTTCTCTGTAAGACTTTTTCAAAGAGATATTTAATGGTAGGAAGGAGGATTGTATATGCGTATCAGATGGAAGGAGTTTGAATTACCTAATAGAGTTAGTATAGAAAAAGAAACACATACTGACACTTATGGGAAATTCATTGCTGAGCCTTTTGAACGAGGTTTTGGAATTACGATTGGAAATGGGCTGAGAAGAATTTTGCTCTCCTCAATAGAAGGGAGTGCCGTTACTTCGGTTAGGATTGATGGCGTTGAACACGAGTTCAGTACAATTCCAGGTGTAGTAGAAGATACAATTGATATTATTCTAAATATTAAGAATATTGTTGTAAAGCTACATTCAGACAAACCAAGAAAAATAAGAATTGAATCGAAGAAAAAAGGAGAGATCACGGCTGGGGATATTATTACGGACGACGGTGTGGAAGTTATTAATGAAGATCATCATATAGCGACTATTTCTGATAATATAAAATTTAATGTTGAGATGGACGTTAAAAATGGAAGAGGTTATAAGACTGCTGAGGAAAACGGAATGGATAGTGGCAATGAGGTAGGTGTTATTCCCATAGATGCGTTTTTTTCTCCGGTCCGTAAAACAAAGATACGTGTTGAGGAAACCAGGGTGGGTAGAAGAACTAATTACGACAGGTTAATTCTTGAAATATGGACAAATGGTGTAGTCTCTCCTGAGATGGCGTTGACAGAGGCATCAAAGGTTTTCAGGAAGCATTTAAATCCATTTGTACACTACTTTGAGTTAGGCAGGGAACTTCCTCAGGCCGGTGAGAAACAGATTGAAGAAGTGGAAGAAGAAGAGGCTTCTGCTGACGAAGTAAACATGAAACTAGCCGTACCGGTTTCCGAACTGGATTTGTCAGTCAGGGCATCCAACTGTCTTGAGTATGCAGATATAAAAACACTTGGTGAACTTGTTATAAGAGAAGAAGAAGAATTGTTAGAGTTGAAGAATTTTGGCAAAACAACGTTAGTTGAAATTAAGAAAAAACTTAATCAGTTGGGTTTGTCATTCAAGATTAATGAAAATGTAAGTCAAGCAGAAAAGGAAGTTTCTTATGAGGCATAGGAAAAACGACAAACATTTTGGCAGGACCTCCAGTCATAGAAAAGCATTGCGATGTAATTTAGCCAAAAGTCTTTTTACTTATGGCAGGATTATAACGACTATGGAGAAAGCGAAATATGTTCGCCCATTTGTCGAAAAGTTGATTACAACTGCAAAAAAAGGTATCGCAAAGAAAGAAACAGATAAGCTTGCTTATATTCATCAATATAGACAGGTGCTGTCAAAGCTTAATGATAAAGAGGTGGTTAGAAAGTTATTTGGTGAGGGAAAGTGGCGCGAGTCTGGCGGAATTGCTGAAAGGTATGCTGACCGAAATGGCGGCTATACCAGAATACTCAGGCTTTCAGGAAGTAGACTGGGAGTATTGTCCGGAAGCAGCGTAGGCGATATACCTGAATTAGAATATAAAATGGAAGGTTTTGAACGAAAACTTCGCTTGATTGGAAA
>JACZYU010000203.1 GCA_022570935.1 Planctomycetota bacterium
ATTCTGTAGACCACCCCATCTTCCTGTCTAACTTCTGGAAACAGTATATAATTGCAATCCCTACCAGAAACCATCCCAGAAAATTAGACAAAGGCACACCAAAGTATACGCCTTTTTCAGGATAGTAATATATTTGTCCGAGAAACCATTTAGAACCCATGAGGGACACAGGGTCTATTAACACATCCTGGAGTACAAAAAATATTGCAGAAAGAAAGAGTACCTTTTTAGAGTACCAGGGAGGATTTTGCAGCTCAAATCTCCACCCTTTCCTGGTAACAGGAGAAAACATTAACAGGGCGAGGGAATAGCTGAAATATCCCAGGAAAGAATATGAAATGGAGTCCATAAACGGAACATTAGAAATGAATAACTCTTTCCCATGGGTTTCACCGGTATAATAGTAATAACCATAAGGTACTCCAATACGGGTAGAGCTATACTCAGAAATGAAGGCAATAACATAAGCCAGGATGGTAAAGACTATTATTCTCTTCATCCCAAGCTGTAAACCACCGGCAATAAAATACAATCCCAACCATACAAAGACATACGGTCTTAATAAGATAGTGGATATGAGTAAGCCAAAGATTTCCATCTATATTTTTTTCATAACCCGTTCCAGTTTGTCTTTTTCATTTTGTTTGACATTAATCTCTTTCCCTTTTGACTGAGGCAATATAACGCTCACATACAAACATATAAAGAAGAGAATCCCTTCTGTTATACATATTCCTATATTAACGTCTTAAATACTCACTTTTCAACCGACATTTTGACAACGTTTGGTTTTTGCAACAAGAAAACATAACAGAATTACGGGGTACGTAGATGATTATTAGTCTGTGTGTATGATCTGGATTACAGAGGAGTGCTTAGACACAAGTTTTAAGGGAGATATTTTAATTCATTTAACATCATCCCCCTGGTGCTACTAATGAAATCTACACGTTTGAACTCGAATTTGTGATCTTTAGTTTATATCAAAAGATATGTCCAGCGCCCTGGCCGAGTGAGTTATTGCGCCAACCGAGATTCTGTCCACTCCGGCATCCGCATATTCTTCAACATTTTCAATGGTAATATTGCCTGAGGCTTCTGTCAGGATGGCTTTGCCTGTTCCTGCACCTTGATTCTTTTCGAATTCCTTCACCATGTCAACGGCTTCTCTTATCTTTGATGGCTCCATATTGTCAAACAAGATTATGTCAACACCTGCATCCACCACGTCCTTGATCTGGCATAAATCTTCCACCTCGACTTCTATGAGCATTCCATTTTCTATTTGCTCTCTTGCTTTTTTTACAAGCCTGCGGATATCACCATTTTCTTTCTCTGATTCCATTGTCTTTAGATGGTTATCCTTTATCAAAATCTGATCGTATAATCCCATACGATGATTTATCCCTCCTCCAACCCTCACGGCATATTTTTCGAGGTAACGCCAGCCCGGTGCGGTTTTACGCGTATCCATTATCTGTGTCCTATATCCCTTGATTTTTTCCGCAAATCTGTTTGTGGCGGTCGCAATACCGGAAAGTCTCTGCAGGAAATTCAGCACCAGCCTTTCTGCCGACAACAATGATAAGGTTAAACCCTTAACACTGCCTATTATTGTACCTTTCTTGACCCTTGAGCCGTCTTCAATATTTGAAGTGAAAATCAAATTCTCATCTATTTGTGACAGGACATATCCGGCAACCGGCAGACCTGCAACAATACCAGCCTCCTTCGCTATTAACATCCCTTCTGTTTCGGAACCATCGGGAATGAATATCTTAGAGGTTATATCTCCGTCGCCGATATCTTCCTTAATAGCCAACTGGACGATGTCTTTTATTTTTTTTATATCAAGTGTAGTCTGCATGTTTAGACACTAATTTCACTAATTAACACTAATTTTTATAAAATGATTCTTTTGTGGTTGATTGAGAACTCATACTCCAGAGCATCCTTATAAACTACCTCACTATGCCCTTTGCCAAGTATTCCATGCACTTCCATACACAATCCAATTATTCTATACGATTCTTCCCTATAAATTAACCTATCATCCATGATTTTTTTATAACCGTCAATTCGTATAATCCATGTCTAAACTTTCATAAAAATTAGTGCTAATTAGTGTAATTCGTGTCTCCCACCTTCGTGTTAATTCGTGTAATTCGTGTCTACAGTTTCCAACCCCATCTCTGATTGCAATTTCAGTACCCTGTCACGTATTTCTGCTGCCTTTTCAAAGTTGAGATCACTGGCGGCCTGAAGCATTTCTTCTTCAAGCTCTCTTATATATTCCTGGGTCACGTATTCAGCCTCATCTTCTTTTACCATCAGCCTTGCAACCTTTTTTGAAGCACTTTCATCTTCAATACTTTTTCTAATCCCCTTGCGAATAGTCTGTGGTGTGATATTATTCTGTATATTATATTCAAGCTGAATCTTGCGCCTTCTCTCAGTTTCATCCATCGCCTTCTGCATAGACTGCGTTACCTCATCAGCGTATAATATAACCTCTGCGTTTACGTTTCTTGCAGTCCGTCCAATCGTTTGTATGAGGGATGTCTCGGAACGAAGGAATCCCTCCTTGTCAGCATCCAATATTGCTACCAATGATACCTCCGGCAGATCAAGCCCCTCTCTCAACAGGTTTACGCCTACAACTACGTCAAACTTTCCAAGCCTGAGGTCTCTAAGTATCTCTACCCGCTCAATAGCGTTAAATTCTGAATGCAAATACATTCCTTTGAGGCCCTCTTCTTTTATGTATTCACTCAAATCTTCCGCAAGCCGCTTGGTTAATGTCGTTACAAGTACACGTTCTTTTATATCTGCTCTCTTCCTGATCTGTTGCAGGAGGTCTTTAACCTGGGTCTTTGCAGGCAATATTCTTACTATTGGATCCACAAGCCCTGTCGGTCTTATTATCTGCTCAACTACCTTGCCATTGCACTTATCTATCTCATACTCTGAAGGAGTTGCTGAAACCAACAATACCTGTTTAACTATTGATTCCCATTCATCAAAACGTAAGGGCCTGTTATCCAGAGCCGAAGGAAGCCTGAAACCATATTTCACCAGAGTCTCTTTCCGTGACCTGTCTCCCGCATACATACCGCGAATCTGAGGAATCGCTACATGAGACTCATCAACAATCAGGAAGAATTCATCCGGAAAATAATCAAGCAGTGAGAATGGACGCTCTCCGGGCGCTCGACCGCTGATATGTCGAGAATAGTTTTCAATGCCGTGGCAATAACCTATCTCTGACAACATCTCCATATCGTAACGTGTCCTTGCCTCCAGGCGCTGTGCCTCTAGATCCTTATTTTGAGAACGCAACTCCTTCAGCCATGCATCAAGCTCCCGTTCAATTGACTCGATAACGCTTTCTATCTTACCTTCCGGCATTACAAAATGCTTGGCAGGATAGATGGAGATCTCTTCCATCTCATCTAACCTGTCTCCGGTCAATGGGTCAATAATTGA
>JACZYU010000204.1 GCA_022570935.1 Planctomycetota bacterium
GGCAGGATACCCAAAAAATTATATGCTAATGCCAGCAGCCCGGAAAAAGATTTTTAAATAGAACATTCCCGCCCTGTCACCTAACGCTTACATGATAAGACAGAGCCATATAGGGTTTTATAAATTTCAAATCTCAAATTCCAAATCCCAAATAAATTTCAAATTCCAATATCCGAATGATCAAAACAAGAAAACGAAACAAATGATTTGGATATTAGTTTTGATTTTGTAATTTGTGAGTTGTATATTGTAATTTATCACTTGTCAGATATTCTACAGAACTCTATAAGTAAGCATATTACCAATTTTGTTTATTACCAAGGAAATAGAACATATATGTTAGCAAAACGCATTATACCCTGCCTTGACGTTAAAGATGGCAGAGTGGTAAAAGGAACAAGATTTCTGGAATTAAGGGACTCCGGCGACCCTGTAGAGATTGCTGAGTTATACGACAAGCAATGCGCAGATGAACTGGTCTTTCTCGACATTACGGCTTCACATGAAAAAAGGAACATTATTCTCGACGTAGTCAGGCATACGGCAGAAGAAGTCTTTATGCCGCTAACGGTTGGCGGTGGAATTCGAACTATTGAAGATATCAGAGCCCTCCTGAATGCCGGCACAGACAAAGTATCGATAAACACTACCGCCGTAAAAGATCCTGATTTTATAAATAAAGCATCAAGGCGTTTCGGCAGTCAATGCATCGTAGTAGCCATTGATGCCAAAAGAGAAGGTGATGGATGGGGAGTATTCATAAATGGAGGACGTACCCCTACCGGCAAAGACGCTATTGAATGGGCAAGAGAAGTAGAATCAAGAGGCGCTGGTGAAATACTCCTTACAAGTATGGACTGCGATGGGACCAAAGATGGATTTGATCTGGAACTTACAAGATCAATTTCCGAGAGCCTGGAAATACCCATTATAGCTTCCGGTGGCGCCGGGAACCTTGAGCACTTTTATGATGTATTTACAATAGGTAAAGCAGATGCCGCATTGGCTGCCTCTATATTTCATTTTAAGGAATATGAAGTCTCCGAGGTAAAGGATTATCTGGATGAAAGAGGGATAATTGTTAGAAAGGATTGACAGCATGGTTTTATGTGCATGAAAATAAATTATGGTATTATGTGAAACAATTCTCACCTCCTATTTGCAACCCCCTATTTGCCTTGACAATTATGAAAAAATAGTTATATTCACCCCTTTTGTTTTGAAATTGCAGTTTACCCAGAAAGCGATTTCTAATTTATTTTATTCCTGTATTTAATAACCGGAACATTAAGAAACAACAAAAATGGAAAAAGCACTGGAAGCTGAAGTAGAACCTGAAGTTATATTGGGTTGGATAGAAAAAATTGGAAGCGATTCATCATCAACCGTTCCGCTGTTACAGGCAGTCCAATCTGAATATGGTTATCTGCCAAGGGCAGCAATGGATTTGATAATTCAAAACTCCGATATAACAGGCAGTCAGGTTTACGGTGTAGCTACTTTTTATTCTCAATTCAGATTAAAGCCTGTCGGACGCCACATTATAAGAATATGCCACGGGACGGCCTGCCATGTTTCGGGCGCAGACAGACTCAAGACCTCTCTTCGCCACATCCTTAATATTACTGACGAAAATCAGGACACTGCTGAGAACGGAAGCTACACTATTGAAGAAGTCGCCTGTATTGGATGTTGCAGCCAGGCGCCGGTGATGGTTATGTCAGAAGATGTTTTGGGAAATCTTTCAGGTGCTGCGGCACAGAGGGCATTGAAAAAACATGCCAAACAGAACGATGAAATCGTGACTAATATATTATAGTGTATGTGGATTCGGCTTCTAACCTCCCTGCACGACGGCAGGCAGAAATCCACATAGTTTGCATATAAGGGTGGATTAAGTGGCGCGCCTGCCCGCCAGTTTGTTAGGCGGGAATCCACCTTTAGTATTTTATACTCCAGTTGGCGGTACACCAGATTAATTATAGAGAACTGAATAATGGATGTTAATAACCTTAACGTAATCGTTGGAGAAGGGACTTGCGGAATTGCGGCAGGCTCAAAAGAAGTAATCGATGCCTTCCGGAAATATGCTCCTGAAATAAACATCAGGACCGTCGGTTGTATCGGAATGTGTCATCAGGAAGTAATCGCCGAGATAAACGATAACAACGGCAATAAATTTATCTATGGCCAGGTCACAAAGCAAGTGGTGCCCAAAATTATAAGATATCATATGGGTGAGGGAGACCTTCCCAGGGATCATTTGATATTCTCTCCGGAGGAACAAAGTTCAGACAAATGGCAATATCTTGGGAATCAAACCAGGATTGCCCTGAGAAATGTTGGACACATGGACCCCACTTCTATATCAGATTATCAGGAAAGGGATGGATATAAGGCCATCAAGAAAGTGATCGAAGATATGACTCCTGAACAGGTTATCGGAGAGGTTGAAGCATCTCACCTCAGAGGTCGAGGTGGCGCCGGATTTCCAACACACTTAAAGTGGAATTTTGCCAGACAATCCGAAGGAGACATCAAATATCTTATCTGTAATGGTGACGAAGGAGATCCGGGCGCATTCATGGATCGCTCACTCCTGGAAGGAGATCCTCATAATATAATAGAAGGCATGCTGATAGCTGCATACGCCATTGGTTCCTCCATGGGTTACGCCTATATCCGTGCAGAATATCCGCTGGCTGTGAAAAACTTCGGAAAGGCCATCGAGGATGCCCATGAACAGAATATTCTGGGTAAGAACATTCTGGGAAGTGATTTTTCATTTGACATCAAAATCAAAGAAGGGGCCGGAGCTTTTGTATGTGGAGAAGAAACAGCGCTTATTGCTTCAATTGAAGGAGAGCGGGGAATGCCAAGGTTCAAGCCACCATTCCCGGCTATTAAAGGATTGTTCGGCAAACCTACTATTATCAACAATGTTGAAACTCTGGCGAATCTGCCATGGATAATCAACAATGGCGGGGCAGCCTACGCCGCTTACGGAACTGAAGACTCCAAAGGAACAAAAGTATTTGCACTGGCCGGAGCTATTAAAAAAGGAGGCCTGGTAGAGGTCCCGATGGGAACAAAGATCCGTGACGTACTTGAAAACATTGGAGGCGGATCTTCATCAGGGAAACCATTAAAAGCCGTACAGCTTGGCGGACCATCCGGCGGATGCATCCCGGAGAAACTATTTGACACAACAATCGAATATGCCGCTATAAATGCAACCGGGGCAATCATGGGTTCCGGCGGAATGATAGTAATGGATGAAACCACATGTATGGTTGACCTTGCCAGATATTTCCTCAGTTTTACTCAACAGGAATCATGCGGAAAATGCACCTTCTGCAGAATAGGAACCTTAAGAATGAAGGAACTCCTGACAAAGATTTGTGATGGAAAAGGGGTAATGGAAGACCTGAATGCTCTTGATGAATTGACCGAGCAGATCAAAAAGACCAGTCTGTGCGGGCTTGG
>JACZYU010000205.1 GCA_022570935.1 Planctomycetota bacterium
TTTGAGAAAAATGAACAATGCCATACAAAGGAAGCAGCGGTTGGTACATATGTGTTACGGACAAATCGTCTTGATCTTTGTGCGGAGGAGATATCCAAGATTCATAGATCGCTGACAACAGTAGAAGGGTGTTTTAGAAATATGAAAGGCAATCTGGGTTTGCGTCCAAACTTTCATCACGATGATATCCCAACTATTGCCCATGTGCATGTCACGGTATTGGCTTATCATATGCTTGCGGGAATATTAAAAAAGCTACAAACTGGAGGAATTCATTATGATTGGAATACGATTCGTAATATTCTTCAATCACATATAAGGGTGACAACCACCATGAATACAGAGGATGGACATATTATTGATGTGAGAACATGCACAACGCCTACGGAAAAACAACATATGATTTACAATAAACTACATATTAGGCATACACCTTTAGGTGGGAAATATATTAAAATATCTACTAAAACTCAAAGATGTAGTGCCGAAAAATGAAGGGCGAAAACCGTAATCACTTGCAATTATTAGAGATACAATTTTTGCTTGTCGAACTTGGGTTAAGATGATTTTGGCCTTTGTCTGTCTTCCCTGCAGGCCAATATTTTTCAGTAAATTCATCAATTAATTTGCGTTGCTCCATGAAATTTACTAATTTTACCCTTCTCAAAGTTGTCCTTTAATATCTTTCGGAGGATTCTTTAGAGGGGATTTTATAGCCTCTGGATGTTGACTCAACCATTCTATCTTTTTGAGAATACGCAGAGATATTTCAGAATCCAGGTTCTTGAAATCTTTATCAAAGTCAGGCGTGGTCTCTATTTTATACACAACTCTTTTTTCAACTCACTAAATGGTCTGGTTTTGCCTGCCAGATGATATTCTCTGGAGCGACGCATCTTTGCAAGAAACTCTGGATCAGAGAGGAGAAGAAAATCCTCTAATTCATCTTCGAGTTCATAGAATGCATGGGCAGCTTTAGACAGCTTTTTTATTAAAGAGACAGGAATTTCTATGGTTTTTGACACTTTAACCACCTCCTCTGATTTAAAGATAACCGAATAAAGGTTGTAAGTTTATAAGGAGTTGTAAAACTAAATTATTCTAATACATATAAATATGAAAATAATATATACAGGAGGTTGGAATGGTCAAGCAGAAATTGCTAGATCTGGTACGTGATATAGCTCGGGTTAAACATTACATTCCTACGCTTTTTTCTGGCAAACAAAAAGATTTTTATTATTATAAATTAGTTCCTTTCAGTCACTAATTTATTGCATTTTGCTTCACAAAATGGTTTAACACCAAAATTGTATACTAAATTTTTTAATATAATCAATTAGCTTTATAAGTTGAAATATTTCAATAGATTGAGGAGCGAAGTGACGAAGTCATGCCCGGGGCAGATTCGCTATTAATTTGGGTGAAACTACGGCACGTCCTTATCTCCCAAAAAATTAAAATGAAAAATTCCTATAATCAAATCTTGCGAAGCAAATGAGATAAATTAAGGAACGGAGTTAATTAATTTATGTTAAGCGAACTATACATCTCCAATTTTGCCCTGATTGATGATATTACAGTAAGATTCAATAAAGGTTTAAATATCTTTACCGGTACTACAGGTGTCGGCAAATCTCTGATAATCGGGGCTTTAAACTTTCTCCTTGGAAGCAGGGTAACAAATGATATTGTTAGAACCGGCAAGAAAGACGTTTCCGTAAGCGGTGTATTTATTATCAAAAATGAACATATTCGTGAAAAGTTAAAAGAACACATTGATAGCTTTGATGATGATGAGATTATCATTCAAAGAAACCTAGACCAAAATGGCCGAAACAGATGCAGACTTAATAATCAACCTATAACTGTCCCTCTATTGAAAGAGATTGGTGAATTATTAGTGAATATACATGGTCAACATGAACATGAGTCATTGACCAAACCGCTAAACCAACTCATTATCCTGGATGGCTTTGGAAAATTAGATACCAATCGGGGTAAATTCACAGAGGTTTACACCAAAGCGATCAAGAAAGAAAGATTAATACAATCACTAAATGAACATCAGGAAGCGAGAAAAAAGCAGATAGATCACTACCATTTTGAAATTAACGAAATCGAAAGCGCCAGTCTAAAACCAGATGAACTCGACATATTGGAAAAAGAACGTTTCATCCTTGCAAATTCTGAGAAGATACAAAACACATTATCAAATTGCACTGACAGTTTGTATGAATCTGACAATTCTATAATTTCGAGGTTGAAAGAAATTTCAAATGAATTGAGCAAGATAAAAGATATTGACAATAGTTTTGAAAATCCACTGGAAGTCTGTAATCAATCTCTTTTTCAACTGGAAGACGTGGCTATTACGTTAAGTAAGTGTGTAGAAGGACATGATTTTGACCCTGAACGATTAGAACAAATAGAGGATAGAATTGAAGCCATTCGACGTCTTAAAGGTAAATATGGTGAAACGATAGAAGACATACTCTCTTATTGTAAAGAATCAAAATCAAAACTGGAACAGCTCTTAAAAGAAAACGAAGACCTCGGCAGCACAGAGAAAGAGTTAGGAAAATTAAGAAAATCTGTAATTGATTCTGGCAAAAAATTGACACAATTGCGTAAGAAGGCCGGTACAAAGCTATCTACTCTTGTTAAGAAGGAACTGTCAGAACTAGGCATTACTAACGGGAGATTTGATATTGATATCTCAACGATAGATATGACTAATGCAGAACAGTTTAATTTGGAAAATAGCAATAGATCGGGATTTGATCATATTGAATTCATGTTCTCGTCCAATCCCGGTGAAGAGCTAAAGCCACTCAGGAAAATTGCTTCAGGCGGGGAAATCTCCAGAATAATGCTGGCTTTGAAACGACATCTGGCATCAGCCGATCAAACCCCTGTCCTCATATTCGATGAAATAGATGCTAATATTGGAGGCAGAATGGGCAGAATCATTGGTGAAAAGCTAAGGCTGGTTTCGCAGTCACATCAGGTTATCTGCATAACTCATCTACCCCAGATAGCCAGTTATGCCGAACAGCATTTTAAGGTAAACAAATTTGCCAGGAATAATAAGACATTTGTAACCATCGAAATTCTTTCAACTAAAGAACGTCTTGAAGAGGTTGCAGAAATGATAAGGGGTACAGAAAAGACGGATATAACAAGAAAACAGGCTAAAGAGATGATCGATGATGCTAAAAGTTTCAGTTTATGAAGGAAGATATTGAGTGGGCATTGAAGGTGTAATCAGGTACTAAATGAAATCTATTGTAAGGTGCAGTCTGGCATCCCAAATATGGTGTTATTTATGATGCAGCAGAGGAGATAAAATAAACGTTAATTATATCTCAAACTTACTACGCATACGTTTAACAAATTGTTTGATTGTTTTGGATGCTTTATGGATAACTTCAGGTGGTAAATTATCTTCATAAAAGTTTTGGT
>JACZYU010000206.1 GCA_022570935.1 Planctomycetota bacterium
TTGTAGGCCGGACAGCTTTATCGGTAGATATCAAGACAAATTTTTTCACCTTATAATTATCTGCCAGTTTTGCAGTTTTGATGGTTCCCAGTATATTGTTGATAATGGCCCCACATGGATTAATCTCGACAAGTGAGACGTGTTTGTACGCAGCAGAATGGAAGATTATGTCGGCCCTTATCCTTCGCAGATGGTCTTCAATGCTAATTGGCTTTGTTACGGTTTCCAGGATAGCATGAAATTCCACATCATTGTGATTTCCATTCAATTCGGAATCAATCCTGTATAATCCGTACTCATTATTATCAACTAACATTTCTACAGAAGGACCACATTTTACTATTTGTCTTGATAATTCAGACCCTATAGACCCGGCAGCACCTGTTATTAAAACCTTTTTACCTGCAACAAAACCCTCTATACGTCTCCTATCTAAATCCTTTGGGGCTCGCTTCAAAAGATCTTCAATCTCTATCTCTCTTATTTGATTTACACTTACATTTCCATCAACAATATCCGACAAGCTCGGAAGAGTTTTGAACTTGACCTGTGACGTTTTACAACCCTCAATTATCGTTCTTACTTTCGCTCCGGACGTAGAAGGAATCGCAATTAGTACTTCTTCAATATTATTTTCCTCAATTATTTTGTTAAGGTCGTTAGTGCCTGAATAAATAGGAAGGTTATGTATCTTTCTTCCTATCTTAATTGGGTCATCATCTACAAAACAAACCGGCCTATACCCAAGAGAAGGATCATGCCTCATCTCTTTTGCTATCATTTGCCCTGCTGACCCTGCTCCGTATATCAATACTCTACATCCTCTCCCTCTTTTAAGTACAAAATAATATCTATAAAATCTTGTACTAAAACGCACACCACCCGTCCCCATTAGAAAAAGCAACCAGTATATTATGAATATACTCCTGGGCATTTTATATGTTTGTAAAAAGAAGATAAGGGCGACTGATATAATAGTACTAGTGGTGACAGCCTTTACAATCATTACAAAACTATCTACACTTGCATACCGCCATACGGCATTATACATCCCCATTCTAATGAAGACTGGAAGAGTAACAGCGATTATTATGGGTAAGGAAGTATAAATGAAGTGAGTGTAGTTTAAGGCCCCTTCAAACTCAAATCTCAAAATAAATGCACCAAGATAAGAAAGAACGAGCAGGAATACGTCTGCAAATATTAGTATGAGCTTCTTTTTCATTATCTATTCCTTTAAGAACTGCTTTTAGATTAGCATGAATTTATTATACAACTATTTGCCTGAAAAATATTCTTGCCGCAAAAATACGCAAAAAACACATAATTAATTACAACTTGATAGAACATACTTTTTGGCGCTCCAAAATTTCCAAGTTTTTTCATTTTCTCTGTGAGCTCTGCCTGCCCTATGGAATGCAACGCAATATTCCATTGGGGTGCCTCTGTGTGAGACCGTTTTTATTCTTCACAACTTTAGTCACTTCAAACTTGTTTTGCGTGAGATATTTAATCTGCAGATATAATTTCCAGAACATATTCCTGAACAACTTTCTGTAAAATATTTTGAGCGAACTCTCTTATATTTTCAGTGTCGTAATTTTCAAGAACAGAACATGCCGCTTCACCTGAAAGATGTTCTCTAAGAAGCGTATTCTTTATTCCCTCATGAAATATATTTGTAAGATATCTTTCATCTGTATTATAGAGATCAACAACCACCATGGTTCTGACATCCCATTCACTAAATTTAGGTGGAAGTTTATAATATACTAAAACCGATTTGTTTTTTGGTTTTCTCAAAAACCAAATCTTGGTTGCAGTTTTCCCCGGACTAAAAAACGCCGAGGACTTTCCCCGGACTGAAAAACGCCGAGGACGTTACTCGGGCAAACTTGTTTGTGATGTGTATAAAAATACCCCATTTGGGGTGGTCGTGGAAATTCACTCAATCCAAAAATAATACTAGGTGAACTCATTTGAAATTCCTCAATATGATTTTTTACAATTGTGAATTACGCTTAATGCCTGATTCATCCCCGTGTACCAGAACTATTTTCATTTCCTATTTCTTTCAGCTATAATATGCTTTATAGCAAAGTTTAGAAATTCATTTAAAGCTAATTCTGGGTTATCTGAGATATGACTTGCTATAGCGGAATCTTCTGAACCATTGTGGAAATGCTTTGGAAATGTAGATATGTCACTCCATCTTTGATGTGGTGCGTTATCGTGGCGATATATTTTATTAGACAATAAACGTCGATCCCAGTGATAAGAGTATTTACCATTTGTTGAATAATAAATGTCTATGAAACTGCCATCACATAAGTAAAGGCGTAATTTCCACGGTTCCTTACTCGGAGAATAGAAAATTTCACCCGACTCGATAATGACCCTAAACTCTGTAGTTGCTATATCAAGAAGATTCCTGTACAGCTTTAATATCTTCGTCGATGGCGGCAATGGCGGACTCCAAATTTTCAAGCAAAATTAAATCTTCCCATGCAGGATGTTCGGATATTTCACCATGTTTTATCTTCTTCTCCATATCCTCTATAGAAGCAACACCGTAACGAGTAAGCACATCTAACCTATCCAGCATAACTTTACGTCTTTTTTCACGTAGGAATGAGAGAAATCCTGACAATGTAAGCTCATCTACAGAGATACCGGCATCATCAGCAACCTTTTTGATAATTTCATTGGTTATAGGCATACTTTGCAACCTCCTGTAAATATCTTAAATAATGTTAATTTCATGTTCAAGTAAATATTGTAGCTTTATACATTTTTATTTTCGTACACCTTAAATCATAGTATTACTTATTATGATTTACAACTCAAATTCCCGAGTCCTCTTTTCCAGCTCTTTTGATAAATTCTTTATTCTTCACAACTTTAGTCACTTTAGACACTTCAAACTTGTTTTGTGACTCCAACTTCTGACCTCTGATCTCCGACCTCCAACCTCCGACCTCCAACCTCTGATCTCCAACCTCAGCCCTCCGACATCAAGCATTTTCAATCCCAAATCGTAAATCTGCAATAAATAGTGTCTGTCCCAATACTGTTCGGCACGATGTTTGATAGTACATTTTCGTTGGAAGCGTTCATTCCCACCGTACCTAATGGAGTCCTTTTACACTTTTTTATTAACGATCTCCCATTCTGACTGTTCTCAGTCAGGCAGTCCAAAATTCTTTTCTGCTTTTTTTTACTCGAACCGCGTCGTTTAAAAAATACCTGAAAATATTTTTAATGCTGTAAGTTGTAAACTTTCATAACTTACGACATACTAATATGTTACACGATATTTTGTTGTTGATTTTCTCTCCTGCTCCTGTTATCAATTACACCTGTGAATCACTCAAAAACCAAAAACAAGAGCAAAAATATCAAGGAACAAGACATACAAAAGCTTTCTATCCTACGCTCTTTTAAACCACTTCTTAAAAGGC
>JACZYU010000207.1 GCA_022570935.1 Planctomycetota bacterium
GATAACGAGGCAGTTAACAAAAAGGTGGCGTTGGATGCAAGGGAAAGGAACATAATTGTCAATGTGGTTGATCACCCGGAGCTTTGTTCCTTTATTGTTCCTTCAACAATAAATAGAGGAGACCTTTGTATAAGTATTTCAACCGGAGGTGCAAGCCCTGCTGTTACTAAAAGTATTAGAGAGGAATTAGAGGCTGTCTTTGGTTCAGAATATGAAGAGTACCTGAATTTGCTGACTAAAATGCGCAGTATTGCAATGTCGGATATCAAGGACAGCGCTAAACGCAGAAAGGTACTCCAGCGCCTTGCAGAAAAAGATATTCTGGATATTGTGAAGAATAAAGGCGTCACGGAGGCAGAGGCAAGAATAAGGGAGACTATGTTTGAGTAAGGTTGAATTACTCCTCACAAGGCTTTTTCTGCTTGAAACATTTCTCCTTCAGTGATAGCATGAAAATTAGACTAATTTTATAATCTTTTTTAACAAAACATACTATTTAATAGTCTTAAGGAGTAACTTAATGTCTGAAAATACGGATGCTGGAAAAATTGACTTAAATGAATTGAAATCCGGCGGATTTATAAAACAGAACCAGAAAGACCTTTTTACAGTTCGTTTAAGGGTGCCGGGAGGCAGGCTTGATATCGATAAAATGATCAAGATTGGAGAGGTGGCAAAGAAATACAGCAGGATGGGTTATTGCCATCTTAGTTTCAGGCAATCAGTTGAAATTATTGGTGTACATATCGACGATTTTAATACCCTTGTAAAGGAATTGGCAGAATTTGGACAATCTATTGCATCCTGCGGCCCCAGGGTTCGTGTTCCCACTGCCTGTGGTGGTTGTGAGTATAACCCCAATGGGATTATGGATGCTCAGAAGAAGGCGTTGGAGGTGGATAAGGAACATTTTGGCACACCCTGCCATCACAAGTTTAAGATTTCGTTTTCCGGCTGCCCGATAGACTGTGCCAGAACACAGGGTATGGATCTGGGGTTTCAGGGTATAGTAGATCCACATTGGGAGGAAGACCCGTGTACCGGTTGCACTCTGTGTGAAAAGGCGTGTCTGGAAGGGGCCATAGTAGCGGCAGAAGATGGAAAGCCTATTTTTTATAGAGAAAAATGTGTGTATTGTGGAGATTGTATAAAGGCATGCCCTACTGATGCGTGGACTGCAAAGCGAAAGGGTTGGGCTGTCCGTGCAGGTGGAAAGCATGGAAGGCATCCAAGAACGGCAGATGAAATTATGTTGTTCCTGCCGGATGACAAGGTATCAGATTTTATCGGGAAAACCCTTGCCTGGTATAATAAAAATGGAAAGAGGGGGGAGAGGATAGGGACAACTTTTGATCGTGTCGGATTGGAAGGTTATAAAGAAAAGGTTGCGCGTCCTTTTATTACAGATTAGATGAAAGATAAAAAATTTGTACTTTTTCTGCATAGTGGTAATTACGACAAATTATATCAGGCGGTAATGCTGGCTATTACGTCAGCCTCTATGGGGAATAAGGTCTACATTTTCTTATTCTTTTGGGCTTTAAGGAAGTTTGTAACTGATAAGATAGATGTTATTGAGTTTCCTGACGGAATGCATGAGGAAGATAAACGTCTGTTAGAAGCCGTACCACAGGGGCAGCCAAACATGCTGAAGGAATTACTGAGTGAAGTAAGCAAGATGGGCAACTTAGAGATCTATGCATGCAGTGGCGCTGTAAAGTTAATGGAATTGGATGAAGAGTTGGTGAAAAGTAAGGTCAAAGAGATTATAGGCCTGCCGACAATGTTGAAGATGGCAGAAGGTGCTGAAACCCAACTCTTTATTTAGGGGAATATAAACGTTAACAGTAAATTAGTTTTTGGGGAAGATTGTGATTCATATTAATCAGCATTTAATCAACAGGATGTTAAAGGAGGCAAAGAATGCTTATCCTTATGAATGTTGTGGTTTACTTGTAGGCAAGAAAAATGATACAGGGAAAGTAGTACATGAAATCTATCCCGTAGAAAATAAGAATAAAGTGAGGGCAGTGGATAGATATGAAATAGACTCTAAGGAGTTTGATCAAATAGATCGAGAAGCAACAAAAAAGGGAAGGAATATAATAGGCATATATCATTCACATCCTGACCAACCCGCAGCGCCATCAGCATTTGATAAAGAATGTGCAACTGTATGGACAGAATATTCGTACATAATAATATCTGTGAAAAACGGAGTAGAAGAAGAACTGAAATCCTGGTGTTTTGATTCTGTAAAACAGGAGGTTGAGGAAGAAAAACTAAAAATAGACAGACGCGACTTTGTAATCGGTACGTCGCTTATAGCATTTAGCTTTACCGTCTGGTTTATCATCCCGTTGATATTTGCCCTTCCTTTGTCCTTGAAAGCAAAAACCAGTTCAGCATCCATAAGCTATCTTTTTAGTTGGGGTTTAACCGGCATAGGTATTTATTTTGCCGGCAGGGAAGGTTATGAGTATATAAAGCAAGAGGTGTTAAAAGGATTTTTTAGAAAAATATTAGGCAAAAAAAATGAGTGAAAATACGGCAGATGAAAAAATTGATTTAAGAGGTGTTCTTTGCCCTATTAATTTTGTAAAGACAAAATTAAAACTTGAGATGATGGAGAGTGGACAGGTTTTAGAAGTGACTCTCGATGATGGAGAACCAATGAGAAGTGTTCCCAGGAGTATTAAAGAGGAAGGGCATAAAGTTATAAAGGTTGAACAGATTGATGATGGGTACAAAATATTTGTAAAAAAAGCTGACAGTTAACTTAAAATCGTTACTCTTCTGTATGGCATAATAAATATTCACCTGATTCATTTTTTTGATTTTAAGAGAGAAAGGCGCTTAAACATAAGCGCTTTTTTTTATGCCTTGATTTATATAATAATTAAGAATAGAATTCAAAATAGACTCTACAGACAGGACTGTTTAATTGTAAATTAATGAATTATGAGCAACATGAATAATAACGATTTGTTTCTCAGTAATGGTTCTAAAATTGCAATAATTGGAGGTGGGCCGGCAGGCAGTTTCTTTGCGTATTTTGCATCACGGTATGCGGCAGAAATGGACATTGATGTGTCTATAAAAATATTTGACAGAAAGAGTTTCTGCCAGAGGGGACCGCGTGGTTGTAACATGTGCGCCGGCGTAATTTCTGAAAATTTATTTAATAAACTGGAAGAAGAAGGAATAAACATTGCGCAATATTGTGTACAGAGAGAAATAGAATGTTACTGCTTCCAGACACAGGATGACAGCGTACTTCTCCACCACCCTGTTTCAGGACACACGCCAAAAATTGTTACTGTGTTTCGCGGTAATGGCCCTTTACAATCTCCTCATGAAGGCAATGTCAGTTTTGATGATTTTCTCTTAAACCATGTAAAAAAACGAGGGGTAGAGATAATCTTTGAGATTGTTAAAGAGTTTAGGCTGCC
>JACZYU010000208.1 GCA_022570935.1 Planctomycetota bacterium
CTCCTTTCTTCTTTAGACTAAAAGAAACCAATCCAAATAAGTTCTAATAAAAACTCCCATAAGACCACAACAACTTTTTCATGAAAATCTAAACATATTTAAAAAAAACTACAAAAGTTATATCTGATTTTCCCCAACTCACAAGTTAATGATATATTTTACTCACAAACATAAACACCATGCATATCAACGTCTTAGAGTAAATATGTAAATATCACCTCCCTTCGTAATAGTTGGTGAATTATACTTATAACGGCTTACTTGTCAAGCGGATTTTGAGATAAAATGAAATAAAAAGAGCTGGCATAGCTTTAAAACACCTGCTATGCCAGCTCTTTGTTAATAAATGCTCTCGACTGAGCATCAAGAATTTAAAAATACTACAATTCTTATTTGCCTCGATATCCTGGATAAGGGTCTGGACCCTGAATATTATCCCACTGAGCGCCCAAATCTACCCATTCAACAAACAAGTATCTTTCTTCCGGTGTCAGAATCTTATTATGAATAACCCTACCTTCAACTGGCATAGGATTAGCCCTTGATGCAAACTGCGACAATTCTTCTTCATACAAACGCCATATGAGAAGACTGTTTATAGCAGCACTCGGGTTAACATACTTTCCACCAATGTTAGTATCCCTTCCTCTCTGTTGCACCAAAAGGCTGTTATATGATCTGCTGAATGCAGCAATGCCATTAACAGATATCAGCTTGGTGCTGCCACTCATATTAGGAGCCTGCGTTGTACCATGACATGAAGCACACTTAGCATCAATGATAGGCTGTATGTCTCTTCTGAAGTCAACTGTTCTCAGTTTGTCAATGTAAAGACCTTCAACTGTTGCAGAAGTAGTACCTGAAGCACCACCATAATAAACGTCTGCTGGCACCATAACGCTATCACCGTGTTTTACTCCAGCATACTTTCCATTCTTGTCAACTTTCAGAAATTCCCACATAAATGGAGAGTCGTAATGGCTTAAATCGCTGTACCACCAGTTGTAAAGTGCTTTAGTGTGTAAGTTCAGATAACCCTTCTTATCATAAGAACCCCAGTGACAACCTGTACAAATTCTTCCGCCATAAGGCCTTACATATGCCCATGCCAGTTGAGTCTGTACTGACATCCCTCTGTCATCCAGTATCTGTATGCTGTAAGGCTCGTCACCTGGATGCGAACTTACAACAGAACCATCATCCTCTACATACTGATAACCAAACATACGTCTTTGAGAGAATGAAGTACCGGAGTTAGAGCTTGATTTCGCACCACCAAGAAGATGGCTACCAGCACCCTGTATATACCTGCTAGAATCCGGCTCTTTAGTCTCTATTGCGTTAAGCATCCTGATAGCTTTGATATCACCATGTCCAACTTCCTTAGCTCTCTGCTGTGGATATGGGCCAATTGGAAGATTTGTCAGTGTTGTATCAAAGCATATAGTTGTACTCCATGAGTGAGGATATCCTTCAACCTCAACCTGGTCAAATGGCTGATAGGTCACGGTTGTAACACCAAAATTCTTTCCTGCTGTAAATGCATTTATCCATCTTGGTTTGTAACGTGGATAAACAGGCTGAGGCTGATGATCATTCCACTCCGGATCATCATAAACTAACTCAGAAACTGTACCCTTATCTACGCAGAAAAAGTAGATACCAAAATCACGTCTTTCAGCAGATGAAACCATTATACGGCCATCCGGCAGTGGATGCGGACTTCTGTAGAGTCTTCCGTCATTGTTCAACCTGGACTGAGTCTTTGAATGAGGAGTTGTCCAGCTAACCCTGGCAAGATTACCAATACCTGAATTACTATCTAAAGCTTCAATATAATACAAGTAGCCGTCTGAACTCTCTTTTGCCTGAATCTTAGGAGTAGATGGTTGCTCACCAACTTCATTACCATAAATGTGTCTTGGGTAAGAGCCAGTCCAGTTGTTAACTAACAGGCATATGCTACCTTTAGAAAAGTTATGAGTACCATTTCCCTGTGTACTGCTGTACAAGATGTTTCCATCACGAGTCAGTGCAATATCAAAATTTGAACTTACATTGTAAGTGATCTGGTCAATAACAGTGTCACAATTAGGCATATCGATACCTACTAATATGTGTCCACAGATACGATCCATTGACTTTCCACCCTGCGGATCAAGCCTGTATACGTCAAAAGCGAATGGTCTGCCAAATTCATCCATTGAACCCTCAGGAGAATAAATACACATCAGGAAACCCATCTTTTCAACATCTCCACGATGAGCCCAGTCACCTTCAAAATACCTGGCCCTTGATATAATCCTGCCTTTACCTTCCTCAATAGCACCGGCTGGATAGTAGAGGGGGCTCCTGAATGTACCAGGCGCATCAGTCAACTGTCTTAAGCCTGAACCATCAATATTCATCTCCCATAACTGACTGCCACCACCGGTTTTGTGAACACCTGCAAACGCAATCCTTGTACAATCCCAATTTAGGCAAGGATCATAAGCGCTCTGGAAATCTTTTGTAAGCACCTTCAGGCTCCTTGACTTCATGTTGTAAGACACAATCCTGCTATCGTTAGATACATAATTCGGGTATTGATGATACGGGTCGCCTGCTGTTGTAGGCTTTGACTGGGTAAAAACAACTGATTCAACGTTTCCCTGAATCTCTTTTGCCATACCCCAGTAATCCGCCCAAATAGCTTTACCAGGTTTTGGACCACCAGTCATAACCTGTGCCTGGCACTCAGCGCTGCTGAAAAGCCCCCATATTGCAACAACACCAACCAATGCCATTGACTTTAAAAATCCCTTCTTCATAAGTTGGTTTACTCCTTTCCTTTTTAATGTTAATTAAACACAAATTTAAGACAATGAAAGTTTTCATAGAGAATAGCCTCCAGCAATTGACTGGAGACTATTTCCCTAAAAAGAACTTTTATAAAGCCTTCATAAACTCAACCAGATCCTGCAACTGCTGATTACTCAGATGTGATGTAATTCCATGCATATCCTCTGTGTTAGCTGTATTGTCTATTGTAGACATCAACGTCTGAGCACCGCCATCATGGAAATATGTACCTGATGCGTAAATATCTCTCAATGTAGGCGTATCAAACTCCTTTACAAGATCAAGTCCGATAATTGGAACATCGTAATCTTCTCCATAAGGATCAACACCGGCCTCTAGCGCTGCTATGTTAAACACAGCTCCAGGAGTTGTCCTGAATCCATCCTTACCAATTCTACCTGTTCCAACGTCATGAGTCTGCGCGTCACTGAATAAGGCTCTCGGGTTCTTTGGATCGCCAGGATGGCACTCAATACATCCAACCTTAGGATCGCTGAATACTTTCCAGCCTCTCTCCTGTGATTCTGTCAATGAACCATCTTCATTCCTGAAAGGACTTCCTGTGAACTCCAATGACCTGATGTA
>JACZYU010000209.1 GCA_022570935.1 Planctomycetota bacterium
GAGACAACAAACCCCTTATGGAACAATACCCCGGCCTGGCGGAGAATGAATAGTTGTAACTAATTTAGCCCATAGAATTTTACATTTTACAGGAGGATAGAAAAATGCCTTATGAATTGCCGTCACAATTTAAGGAATTGGCCAGCGAATACCCTGATGTGTGTAAAGCGTTTGAAAATCTTGGTACGCAATGCCATGAAGCAGGCCCTCTGGATGAAAAAACAAGAAGGCTTGTAAAACTTGGTATATCGATTGGTACCGGTTCCGAGGGTGCAGTACATTCTGCGGTTAGAAATGCACTTAAGACAGGTGTATCGAAAGAGGAGATTCTGCACGTCGGTATACTTGCAATTACGACAATCGGTTTACCACATGCATTAGCAGCCATAACATGGATTAATGACTTGTTAGAAAAATCCTGAAAACTGAACCAGCGGTAATCGCTAACATGATTTGCCTCTTATCGTAAACGGATGTCAACCCTTTGTATCATCAAGGCTAAAGCCATGAGTTACATACACTCAAGAAGGGAAACGGGTCAAGTCTGCTGATGGCTTAACTGGTGAAGTTTATTATAGGAAGATGTGTTAGCACAAAACTAATTAAGGAATTTAGGTATTGCGGAAGAATAGGGCAATTCTTAACCTCGACAATTTAAAATGAAACAATCTATTTAAGTCCTCTACTACCTAAATGGATCCCAATCAGGCGATCAAGTCCCTCTAACAGGCTTTCAATGTTAATCGTTTTGATGCGAGAAGCTAAAGTAGAAATCTTCTCCCGGTGTTTTCCCCACTCAAAAAGCATTTTCTCTTCAAGTTGAGACTTTAGAAGACAGTTTTCTACTTTATCCACATCCGGATCAAGCAGATCTTCATGGCTCAGTACCCCGTTTGTAAGGGCCATTGCAAAGATTCCACTGGTAAAGTCATTATCTTTAAGCTCTCGTTGCCAGGTGGAAACCGCGTTACCGATTCTACCCATAACTTGCGCGTTCCATGTCACTTCCCTCAAGATACCAATTTCCCCCGTATCGAACACAGAAGACCCCATCAGGTCAATAGTAGAGGAGATCATCATGTGCATATTGTGGGGTTGATACAGATCATGTTCGGCAAGGTTCAAGCATCTAGGGTCGTTATTCACCAACAACGCATATCTCATACAATTCAAAAGTTGTCTATAGTCAAACTCCATCAAGCGCTTAAACTCTGAATAGCGTGGCAATTTTTGCATTCGGTCTTTAATCTCATTCCATAACTTAATAGTAAATTTCAGGTACTTGACATGTTCGGATGGAATTTTTTGTTTGTTAATGAAAGATCCCTCAAATGGGATAAGAAGCAGTTGTTCGACTAATTCTTTATCCTGAATATTGTCAGCCGCATCATCCAGCATGACATCAAACATTACGCCCAGCATCTTGATGATTTGGACTTCATCCCATAGTGCACTATCAACCGAACTAAGCGCTGTCAGGCGTAACCCCTGGTATACCCATCTCCAGATAAACTCGTCTCTATCACCGTGTTTTCCGTATTCTGATATGAATGGTTGCGTCTCATCCGGTATGATAATATTCTGTATATCTGAAATATCCTTTGCCAATTTCTCCGGATTGCCAAGGTTTTTTATATGGACCTGGACACTTTTTCTTCGAAGAGCCGATTGCACAACCGCCTGGATACTATCTTGGCCCTGAAGTTCAACCTTTATGAAACGCCCTCCAAAGCCACAAGGAAATTCCCCGACGGGTTTAGAAATACACCAGCGAACATCCACCTTACCCCGCAAGACCTCCTTGCCTCCAAGCGAAACTATTTCTACCCAACAACTACCCCCTGGTGTTGGAGGGTTTTCCGTAACGATGAAAATCCCACCCTCTGACAGGTTCATAGATACAGTATCCATAACAGTACCGTCTATACCCAAAAGCCGGATCGGTATGGATAATTGCACCCGCAAATTATCCCGCAATTCCTTAATCTCTTCTGGCTCTTCACCAGGATTAATACTGATGTCTATCATATAATATTCCCTGTATAATACTTGTCCAATGTCTTTAGAATCATCTACACACTTTGAGCCTGGTTCTAAAAACCCCTATATATTCAAATTTAACTATATAACTTTATGCTTGAATGAACCTGTGCTCTCTTGCCCTGCCATGTCGTTAGAACTAGAATCCATAAGTCATCCCATCCTGTTTTATCCCGTCTAATTAATGCTTTATTAATCCTTTTCAACTAACCGACCCGTAATATATTTATGCATTACGCTTTTTACGAGTGTTGAATATTTCAAGCCCTCTTTTTGAGCCCTCTCCTTAATTTGTTCTAATTCAAAAGGATCAATTCTAATATTCATTTTTGTTTCTTTATTTATAAACTTCCTGGCTGCTACCCTAAATTGTTTTTGCTCTTTTTTAGAAGGCTTTTTTAAAGTTCTGGTATCTATTTTGTTTAAGTCTCCCATTAGCTTCTTTTCTTCATTATCTATATATTTTGTTTTGTATTTTTTCATTTCTACTCCCCAATCAGGTATTTAAATTTTCTACTAGGAAATATGGTCTTCAAGAAATACTTATCACTTCTTATTTCGTAAGGTACACAGTAGGCATAATCATCAATATCTACAACAAGTATCTTTTGATCTGGATATTTCTCTTTGTTTGGGTGGTCTATATTTAATAAAATTCCCTTCTCGTTTATCGAATCGATAACATTGTAAGATGTTACTCCTCTTTCCCTGAATAATTGACTATTTTTCTCTTCGCTAAAATCAAATTCCATTATACGTTTTTATTTATACGATAGAAAACTGTGCGCACAAAGTCAACATTATTTATTTTATACCTTTTCTGATTGCTTCATAGAAAGAGAAATCCTTTTTCTTTCAATGTCAACATCAAGCACCTTGACTTTGACGATATCACCAACGGACACATGGTTCTTTATGTCCTTTACAAATTTATTTGAGATCTCTGAGATGTGGACAAGTCCGTCCTGATGTACGCCTATATCCACAAAGGCGCCAAAGTTAGCCACATTAGTTACACATCCTTCCAGCGTCATACCTGATTCCAGATCTTCAATTTTATTTATTGAATCGTCAAATGCAGCAGTAACAAATTGTTTGCGTGGATCACGCCCAGGCTTCTTAAGTTCTTCCAGTATATCAGTTATTGTGGGAAGACCCGATTTCTCGCTGACGAAGGTGTGAGGGTCTAGTTGTCCGATCAGTTCTTCATGTCCAATTATATCTCCCGGTCTCTTCTGCAGGTGCGTGGCAATCGTATCTACAATATGATAGCTTTCAGGGTGAACGGCTGAATTGTCCAGTTGGTTGTCGGAATTGCGGATACGCATGAAACCCGCACACTGTTCAAACGCTTTTGG
>JACZYU010000210.1 GCA_022570935.1 Planctomycetota bacterium
TTGATACTACTTTATTCCTAGAAGCCTTTGTCATTGCTGACAATATATTCATAGCAAGTTCTGGATTGCTGCTGAAATGTACGTGAGTGTAAGATGCTAAAACATTTTTCCTGCAAATACCATCAGCCTTGGATTGTTTCCCATTGGTTTTTCGTGTTTTATAAGCAAAGACAGTATCATCAGGGACGTCCAGTAATTTCGACCAATGGAATTCGTGCGCTCGAAATGTATCCCCCCTTTTGCAGATCACATTGGCACATGTTGCCTCAGCAATGATATATCCCAACCCTTGCCTCTTGTTTTCCATCCTGGATGAACCACTTAACACCCCACACATCTTAAACGATATGCCATCACAGTCAATTAATTTTTCCAGCAGGTACATCATTCCACCACATTCACCATATATGATAGTTCCCTGATTATGTGCATCCAATATCGATTCTCGCATGGTTTCATTTTTCATAAGCTTTCCTGCGTTTAATTCAGGAAATCCCCCACCAATAAATATACCATCGACGTCATCCGGGATACATTTATCATGAAGAGGACTGAAGTATTTTATCTTAGCCCCCAATGCCTCAAATAATTCAATATCATCCTGATAATAAAAGCAAAAAGCATTGTCTCTTGCAATTGCCAGGTTTACGTGCAAAGCACTATTTCTGTCCCGAAAGATAGATTTGTCGTAATCAGGAAATGTGCCCGCCGAACGTGCTACCTTGAGTAACCCATCAATATCTATAGTTTCCAGCACCATTTCTCCTAATTTTTTATATAGGTTAGAATGGCCTATGTTTTCCTCTGAAGGAACAAGACCAAGATGCCTTTCAGGAATTGTTATTTCTTTGTCTTTGTTTAAATACCCAAGAACCGGGATCGAACAGGAATCTTCTATAGATCTCTTAATGCAATCATAATGGCTATGGCTTGCCACATTGTTTACAATAACGCCAGAGAGATTTATCTCTTTGTCAAACTCCTTATAGCCCATTACGACAGCGCCAGCACTTTGTGCAATACCCTTCGCACTGACTACCAGGATGACCGGGGTTTTAAGGACCCTTGCCAGGTGTGCACTACTGCCATGTCCCGTAGAATCAATACTGCCATCGTACAGACCCATTACCCCCTCGATAACGGATATGTCTGCATTAACCGCCGAACGTTCAAACAGCTCTCGGCAAACACTATTACTCATCATCCATGTATCCAGATTCCTGGATGCATTTCCTGTAACAAATTTATGATGTGAAGGGTCTATGTAATCAGGACCAGTCTTAAACCCCTGTACTTTAATCCCCTTCCTGACCAAGGCGGACATAATGCCCAAAGTAACCGTAGTCTTGCCCACGCCACTATTTGTTCCGGCAATCATAATCCTGGGTAAATTACTCAAGAAAATTGCTCCTATGTGGTTATAAATCTTAAATTCGAAAAACTAAGCACGAAATGCGAAATAAATTCTAATTACCAAAACACAAGAAAATGAGACAAAACGTTTTGAACACTTGACTTTAGAATTTCGGATTTGCTTCGGATTTCGATATTCTAATTTAGAATTTTCCACACTGCATTGCGTATATTAGTTCCTTTTTAAACATGTAAAGAACAGCTTTCTTTGATGCTACGTAGCACTATGAAGTATTTATCTTATAAAATGTTTTTGTGGTAAATAGTTCATTTATTCTTTGCGTAAGCCAGCTTCCATCCATAGACATGTAATCGCTAATCAGCATAAAGGTAATACCAGAGACAACTACAATAATTGCTGAGACCATAACTATCCTTGTAGTATTACTGATATCATCAAAGTCAATGTTATTTATGGGGTCGCCTATAAAGGGCTTGTTAGAAGGTATACCATTGTATACACTTGGCCCACCAAGCCTGATTTTTAATGCACCTGCAATAGCCGCCTCTGGAATTCCGCTGTTTGGGCTGGGGTGCTTTTGCCCGTCCCTTTTAACTATTCTTATAGAATTTGAGAAATCTGCACCGCATATAAATGAAGATATGGGTAGGATTATGGCTGCAATCCTTGCAGGGATAAAATTGGCGACATCATCAAGTTTGGCTGATGCCCATCCGAAATTGTTATATTTTTCGTTCTTGTATCCAACCATAGAGTCCAGGGTATTGATTGACTTGTATGCCATTGCAAGCGCGGGTCCTCCTATAAAGGCATAAAGCAGCGGTGCAATTATCCCGTCAACACTGCTTTCCGCCGAGGTTTCTATACAGCCGGTTGCAACCTGTTGCTCACTGAGATTATGTGTGTCCCTTCCTACAATTCTGGAAAGATTGCTGCGTGCTTTCGGCAAGTTACCGGATTTGAGCGCCTTCAAGACACCCCTCGTTTCATTTAAAAGATCACGAATAGAGAGAGAGTAGAAGATAATAACTATACTGGCAGCAATCCCCCAAACCGTTCCGAAGCCGTAAAAGAAACTTATTATCTTAAAAGTTATTAAATAAGATCCTATTACTATAATACCTGTAAGAAATATGCCTGCCATGCGCTCTGATACAAAGATACTTCGCAATACTTTCTCAAGATATTCTATACACTTTCCTATCATTCTTATTGGATGTGGAAGCCATCTGGGATCCCCTATCAGGACATCCAGAACAAAGGCAATGGCAATTTGTAATGGCAAATAATCATTCATTGTTATCTTTTTCTCAAAGATTAGGTTAATTAGTGTAAATTCGTGAAATTAGTGTCTATCATCCCATAAATCAAATCCATTTTTATATGCTTTCTAAATAAATCGGCAAGCTTATCATACTGCTTTTCCTTATCTACCGTACTCAGATCCTCTGATTGAATAGGTGAAAGGCCTTTTTTTCTTCTGAGACAATTGATGAGTTCCAATCTGAATTCATCGTTGTCAAAAATACCATGTACATATGTGCCTATTACGTTCCTATCATCAGAGATTGCCCCGTCGTCCACGCACACTTTCTTATCAGCTCTCTCTATAATTTTCAAAAATGGCAATGTTCCGTTAAGTAGCTCTGTTTCTCCCATATGAATTTCATAACCGGTTATCTCGCTGCTTGTATTGAAATTATTCAGGTCAGGTCGACTGTCCTGGTTACCATGTAACCTGGCTTTGACCTGATAGGTATTCTTTTGCTGCATAAATATAGTACGTACATCTATAAGACCAAGCCCCCCTATTTGTGCTATTTTAGACTCTGCGTTCTCCGAATCCCTGATTTCTTTGCCAAGCATCTGATACCCACCGCAGATCCCGATAACCATAGTCCCATTCTTTGCAAGATTTTTAATCGTATCTGCAATACCATTCTCTTTAATAAACTTCAAATCACCTATGGTATTTTTAGTGCCCGGTATAATAATCAAATCCGGTTTGCC
>JACZYU010000056.1 GCA_022570935.1 Planctomycetota bacterium
GCACGCTTTCTTACAAACTTCAATGTATCCTGGGCGCCGGTTATGGAAGACGGTGAATTAGTCGGAATGGTTTCCCTGATGGGTATTGTTCTGAAAGCTAAGGATATATGACGCCTATACAAGAAGCAAGCCGCCTGTCGCCTGAGGCGACCCTGTAGGCAGCTTCAAGATCCGCCCCTGGCGGGATGACGACCCTGAGCCAACTCACAGATCCGACTCTGTCGAGAGGTCAGGTGTAGGATTTTTGGCTGGTTCAGTCTTGCCAGCCCCCACGTCCGACCGGTACGGGCGGGCGACACGTCTTTCTGGCGGGCAGTCTGAACCAAAAACGTTCAAGTTCCCGCCAAGGTCGGATCTTGAAGCTGCCCATGGGTCGTCCTCAGGCGACAATCATCATGATTGAACCAGCAAAGCCCATTTATGATTTATGATTGACTATTGTTGATTGTTGTTTGATTATTTTCTTTTATTGTGAATTTCAATAATTAACACAATCTCCATTAACGATTGGCAATCGCCAATCTACAATAGTCAATCACCAGCCCTCCTCTTCTGAGAAAAATGGTATATTAAAAATAACAGGCTCATCAGATTCAGCCCCGCTATTATTACACATGACCCCGTTATCCCAAATATGGGGACAAAAATTACGCCCGTAAGTATAGCGCCAATAAAAGCGCCTGCATGATCTGCACTGTCAATAATCCCGGCGGTTGCGCCCAGCTCTCCTTTCCGCAGAAAATACAGCTTACATGATATCGGGAATTCGATGCCTGTAAGTACACCGGTTATTACGACAAGAATCATAAACAGGTATTCGGAATCAAAGAACAGAGAAGAAAGCTGGTTCAAGACTAAAGGCATTATTAAGGCATAGACAACAATAAAGGCTTCCAAAACTATGAGTATCTTTATCCAGTCTTTCTCCTTCCCCTTACTGACCTTGTCAGATAACCCTTCCCCTCCGGCAGTTGTTCTTTGCAATATCAACCTGTTACTGAGGCCGCCTCCCATGGCTAAACCGAACATAAACACTGCAATGATCAGCCCTATCTTTTCATACACATATCCATATATATTCTGAAATGTATATATCAGAATAATCTCAAGCGCCATCCCGGCAAAACCGGTTGTGGCAATAACCGCTATGCTATTGAATCTTTGCTGAACATCCAGACTACGTCTGAAAACAATTACGTACACTATCCTGCAAACAAGGAACACGAAGACAGGGATTAGAAATATTTTCAGATGACTTCTTTCAAGAAATTTAAGGATCCCTCCCAATTGACTGCCGGAAAGCTTGTCCCATAACATGAGATTGAAGAAATAAGTAACAGGTTTTGTATCGGTATTCACCCTGAGACCCTTTCTACCTTTAATCTCATCCCCAATAAATTTGACCCTCCCCGGCGGCAAAAGAGTATGGAATACATACTCAGAAAAATATTCAGACTGGACACCACGTTCAACATAACGTTTACTCAATGCCTGTATATCGAATGTGGCAGTATCAAATGAATTGCTTGCGAAAAAATAGTTTGTCTGTCCCGGAGAAACAATTACGTGCGGAAATACACTATGCAAGGTTTGATAAATAGAACCTACATAATTACCCACTTCTTCTCCGAGATAATTTACTGCAGACGATGCCCTTGTCGCAAAAACACCCTCCTTCTCAAGGATATCATTCACCTCCTGAAAAAACTCTAACGTATAAAACCTGTTAAGAAACGCCGTAGACGGGTCAGGAATATTTACAAATATTAAATCGTATTTGCCCTCCGCCCCGGCTTTCTTAACAAAATATCTCCCATCAACATGAAATATCTTTACCCTCTTATCCGACAAGGCCTCTATTTCTTTCGGTGGCAGATATTTCCGCATTGATTCTATCAGAACAGGATCCAGTTCAATGTAGTGCAGTTCATCAATTGAGTGTTTCAACATCTCCCTGATTAAACCGCCCATCCCTCCCCCTATCAGCAATACCCTCTTAGGGGCCGGATGTTGCGTCATTACCAGATGAGCTATTTGAGAATTTTCATAATCGTCAGGGAAGGTAAAATTATACTGACCATTTCCGAATACACTGTATTGATCGTCCCTGACACCAATTACAATATTCTCATACCTTGAGTCTATCGATTCTAAAAGCCTTATATCAGGATTGGAGGATTCCCATCTTACTTTTATAAAATAATTATCAATCTTATTAACTATACCTGAAACCAGTAAAATAAAAGCGACAGAAAAAAGTAACAGACATGCAAAAGAGTACCCTTTCTTAATGAATCTCTTTTCATAGAATAAAAGCATTAAGAAAATATTTAAGAACAGAAAACAATCAAGGATCAGCGTTATCGCAAATGGTTGAAACCTGGAAAGCAAAACAAACGTAAACAATAAACCACCTATAAGGCTGCCAATGGATTCCAGGATATACATAAAACCAATGTCCGCAACTGAATCCCGCGTAAATCCCCGAATCATTTTACATGCAATGGGAAATATAAAGCCAATAGTAAAACTGAATGGTGTGATAATAAGTAAAGATGAAAAAAATAGTGATAATATTGGAATGTACTGACCTGCAGGCACATCGAGGATGTACCTTAATACCCTGATTAAGATTAATTCCAGAGGTAGGATTACACACATTAATACCAGTACTAACATAAATGCAGGTACGTGTTCTCTTAACCTGTCTACAATCCTTCCCCCTGTTGCCGCACCAAACGCAACACCAAAAAGCCAGGTACCGAGAATTATTCCAAGACAAAGTTCGTTACCAAAAAAGACCACCATAAATTCCCGGATTATCAATACCTGCGCAATCGTTGCGTAACATCCAATGAATATCATCGAAAATAAGACAAACAACCACGTCCTGTTTTCACGAATCATGCATTTCTCCATACTGCAGTGCGGCAAAGCCGCAATCAAGTTTGAAGTGTCTAAAGTGAACTCCTGCCTGCCCCCGCCTGCCGGACGGGCAGGGGTAGGCAAGGAAAGTGCCTAAAGTTAAGAAACAAAGATTTGTTTTTTACCACGCTGAGCGGGGTTTTACCACAACTTTAGCTCACTTCAAACTTTAGGCATTTTAGGCACTTTGATTGCGGCTCTGCCGTGAACTATTACGTAACTATTAAATTCTATTTTATAAACAAGGGAGGCTATTTGGTATTATAAAAATATTCTTTCGGGCAGGCTTACAGTGCAAGTCCTTGTGAAGGCGATATTTATAACCTGGACAGGTTTTTCTCTCTATAAAAAAACATCCGGTATATTAAAAAATATTAATCTTCTCAAACTTTGTACCGATAATAGCTTAGGACGCTTCATACTTATCATAATAAAGGCCATAAATCATGATACAAGAAAATATCACTACGCCCGTGTTAGAAAACAAAGGATATATCCTCGTAATTGATGATGAGGACAATATCCGTTTCATGTTTGCAAACTACCTGGAGAACTCTGGATACCAAGTCGACATGGCTAAGGATGGGAGCGAGGCCAAGGCCCTGATAGATCAAAACATATATGACATTGCGCTCCTGGATATCTGTTTACCTGACTGTAATGGTTTGGATCTTTTAAAGGAGTTAAAGGAGATACATCCCACATTAGAAGTGGTAGTTTGTACTGGCCACACCGAAGACTACGACTTTATTGGGACAGTTAAGGCCGGTGCAGCAGATTGGATATCAAAACCAACCAATCTTCAAGAATTACATGCAAAAATCGAACGTATCAGAAGAGAGCAAAACCAGGTTCGGGAACTGTCAAAGAAAAATCATGAGTTGGAGAGAATCAAAAAGGAAACGGAACACGTCCTTACAGGCATGAAGGATATGCTAAAGAGACAGGATAGGTTTATCATCAAGAAACGCACGACAAAACGGAGTGATTTCCCGAAAATCATCGGCAATTCAAAGAAAATCGAAGAAGTCCTGCAGCTTGTGCGCCTGGTGTCAAAAACAAATTCCTCTGTCCTCATTACAGGAGAGAGTGGAACCGGAAAAGAGCTCATAGCCAATCCAATTCATACCATGAGCAACAGGAGCAAATATCCATTTGTACCTGTTAACTGCGGTGCCCTTACGGAAACGCTTCTTGAAAGTGAACTTTTCGGTCATGAGCGGGGAGCCTTCACCGGTGCCTCAACACAGAGGCGCGGGTTGATAGAAGAAGCCGAAGGCGGCACACTTTTTCTGGATGAAATAGGTGAAACGTCACCACAATTTCAGGTAAAACTACTCCGCGTCCTGCAGGAGGGAGAATTCAAGCGGGTGGGATCATCAAAAAGCTTACATGCAGATATTCGAGTAGTTGCCGCCACTAATGTTACCCTGGAAGAAAGCGTGCATAAAGGGGAATTTCGAGAAGATCTCTACTATCGTCTCAATCAGTTTCGCATTACGCTTCCTCCCCTTAGGGACCGGATTGAAGACCTTCTCATGCTGAGCCAGTATTTCCTGGAGGAGGCGTGTATAGAATTTTCCAAGCAATTAGTGGGTTTCTCTTCTGAGGTACTAGAAAAGTTTTTACGCTACTCCTGGCCCGGCAACATAAGAGAATTGGAGAACATGGTAACACAGGCCGTCATCCTGGCTAACCCGCCATTGATTGAACTTAATGACGTACCATCTCTCATCCAGAAACTGCATCAGAGCCCTCGTAAGACACGACTTTCTGATATACCATTCGCCGAGGCAAAGAATGAATTTGAAAGAAGGTATTTCCAGACTATCCTCGACAGGACAAATGGAAATATCTCCGCGGCTTCAAGACTTTCCAAGATTGACAGAAAACAATTCCGTGAAAAGGCACGAAAACTCGGAATACAAAGTGTGTCATACACTCAATAAACTTGAAGCACAACCTTCAACAGAAGGCTATACCTGCAAACCATAAAAGGTGGATGGGGGAGTCCCACCTTGAAATTAATCAAAGTTCATACACGGAAATACCTGAATTATCTCATCATCATTACTACTTTACTGGCATGCACCCTCGGTATCACCATGACCCAGATGTGCATTCAAAGCAGAAGGATTTACTACCATGGTCTTTTCTGTAAATGTACCCGGTTTGTGGCAGATAGTCATGTCATCGGGATCAGCACTACTGTTATCATCGTCATCAGTTCCCGGTAAAGGCTTGCCATGATGAGCGTTGTTTTGGGATGGATGACTATGCATGTGTCTTTCTCCATTCGCATGCATATAATAGTGTGAATGCATTGGCACATCTCCTGTGGTCGTAGATGTTGTGTACCGCCGCTCTTCAATGTAGTTGCTTTATCTGTTTCACGGTCAGTTACCACTACAATCCCTGAGGTAAGGGTTACATCTGTCTGATAACCGATTTCGCTGCCATTAGTACTGGTTGTATCTTTATCTTCAGGACATACAAACGTAGATTTATTATTTATGTAGCTGGCAAGGTCGGTAGAAAGCGGGTAGAGATCATCGCATCGTCAGGGTAACCGTTCTCTGGGAAGAACATGTATTCATTATAGTATAATTGCAGACCCTGAGATATCGCTCTCAGGTTATTTACGCACGTTGTCTGCTGATTTGCATTCCTTACCTTACTGACGGTTACAGCTCCTATACCTGCTAACGTTGCAATTATGCCAATCGTGACGAGTAATTCAATGATTGTAAATCCTTTGTCAGTACTTTGGTGTTCTAGTTTCCACACAACTTTTCTTCCTCTTATTATCTTTCAGTTTTCTGGTCACACAAAACTATACGTTCAGAAGGCATCTGTTTGGTAACAGACGGAACGCTATATAATATGTCTTTAGCTCCAGGTTTCTTACGTAATTCTTTGGGTCCCAGGAAGCAAATGAACTCCCTCAACAGTTCTGAATCAAAACAATTTGACATTTTATTTTTCATTTCTACCAGTACAGTAAAGGGTTTCTCTGCAAAGGCATAATGCCTGTTTGTCGTCATTGCATCATATACATCAATTATCCTGGATATATGTCCTAATAAATGGATATCACTACCTCCAATTCCATAAGGGTAGCCGGTACCATCATTGTTTTCATGATGTTGTATGACTATTTTCAAAGACCGGATGTCAACGCTGCTTCTGTGACCTAAAATTTTCAGTCCTGCTTTAGGGTGCTTTTTCATTTCCGCAAACTCATTCACTGTAAGTTTGCCGCGTTTCTTGATGACTATTGGCGGGACTGTTACCTTGCCTATATCATGCAGTATCAGACCTGTTCCAAGACAATTCAACTCTTCTGGTTTTAGAGAAAGAAATCTGCCAAAGAGTAACCCGATTACTGACGTGTTAACTGAATGGGTATATATCCGGTAATCGTGGTTGATAACCTTAAACAAATTCGACAATGTATTCTCGTTTTCAAGGATGTGGTGGATTGTGTTGCTTACCCACGTAGAGACCCGTTCGACATGTTGGCCGGACCTTGGATCGTCCAGGAGTTCCGCTGTTACATTCTTTGCAACCTGATAAAGTACTCCTGATTTTTCCAGAGAGCTCATGGTGTTATCTTCAATGATATGTTTAAGGTTTTTTTCCTGATATTTCAGGTATTTGTCGATATCATTTGTAGAGATATAAAGCTTTTGTGCATTCCTGCTCATTAATTCTTCTCTTCTTTCAGGACTGAATAGTTCATTCACACGGGAAAACAATACGTAGTTGGAGTGTCTATTAGAGCCGCTTTTTAAAAACAGATCAAACTCTATTTTTGTATCCTCTATTAATGTATTCTTTATTATAGCAGTATATTCACTCATTCCTGAAATTGTAGATTCTTTTGTTATAAAAGTAAATTAAAATGTTCTGCCGATATATGCAAATTTATTAATAAGGTTATCAACTCTATAAGAAGAAGTCTATTTTTTTGCCGGACTTTTCAACTGCATCTTCCTGCCCATCCGTCTTTGATGATATGCCTGAAGAACCGAAAATCACACTTCGCTTGTCCGCCATCTTAAGTAATTTAGCTAATACATTTTCATCTATGTTTTGTACTGTATTCGTCTGAGATTTCCCGTCGGCCTTACTCTGTTTATTTGTATTTCCTGCCCCGGACCCACTTTGTGGAGCAGATGTTACCCCCTTTTCTGTCTCAGTTACATTGTCGCCACTATCGGATCTTGCCGCTCTGGCAAGATCTATGCTCTTCTGGCTGAGTTGGACGGTATCAGTCTTAATTGCTGCTGATTGATCAGCGGCAACTTTACTATACGGTTTCTTTTTGCCGGCCAGATTGTCTGCCGTATCAGCCTTTGACAATTCCGGATTTTTAATTATTTGTTGATTTGTACTTGTTATCTTCAATATTTACTTCTTCTCCATAAGGCTTAATAATTTGTTTTTATTTTCAGGACGTAACAAAGAATCGAGGTAAGTTCTCGATAAGTGCAGGAAGACATCACAGAGCTATGCGAAGATCAGCTTTGCCTTAATCCCCTCCTTGCGAAGGGGGAGAATTGGGATGGTAAATAAATTTTAAATCTTACTCAACTTATTGAGAGCTTACGAATTGAGACCTGTCTGGTATTACAGCAATTCCAGAGATTAGTCCATCTGAAGATCAAGTTTACCCTTGAATTCCAGAGCTACTCCCAATCTGTTACCACGACTGGTGACATCTTTTATGTCATTCCTGACAATATAACCATCTCCCTTAAGCTTGATATCTCTTGGTTCAAAACCCGGTGTGGTTGCAGATGCATTTATCTGAATAGGGATTATTGTCCCCGGAGAAAATGCCTCGATATCATTTGTTATCACTTCGAAATAAACTCCAGTCGCACTAATGTTTATTGTCTCGCCTTTCTGGCCGGGTAACATTATCTGTAATGCCAGATCTAATCGTTCACTTACCCTTTTGCTAGGACCACTTTCAATGGCTATCATACTCTCCCTCCTTTCCTATATGATACAATAAGCCTCCTGTCTAATAGCCCAGGAGTACGGCTTACACTGACTGTATCGGTGTATACTATTACTTAAAAGTTCCAAGTGGAAAGTGACTAAAGTTGGGGGGAAATAATGGTTTAAACTGTTTAAACGGCTTAAACGGTTCAAACCGAGTCTGTTTCCTTACTTTAGACACTTTAGCTCACTTCAAACTTGATTGCCTGCCCGACTTTTTCAGGCGGGTGGCTATGCCGCACTATATATCTCTTTACATCAAACCAGGAATTCTTCTAATGCTTCTTCCATATCTTCTCTCGTAACAGCCCCAAGCAAGATTAATACCTCGCCAATTCGAATATGGCTTTCCTTCTGCATTTCAAGAAGGGTGTCAATCTCATCTTTACTTAAGAATCCCAGCTCAACTGCTATTTCGCCAAATAACCCTTTCCCTCCGAGTCTCTGGTAATCCAGAACAACACACAATTGCCTGTCATCCAAAAACTTCTCCTGTACTGCTAATACTCCAATGGTAATATATTTTTGCTTCTGGAAATAGAGTGCCAGTTCCAGTTCGTACGCATCTATCTTTCCTTCATAAAGCAAATATTCTCCAAATGCTATTTTGTCCTTTTTATCACTATAATCTTTACAGATTGCTACCCTTCCTGTAAGTACATCGTATGTATCATTTTCGTCTATCAATTCGTAATCATGTCTAGTTTCACATAACGCAGTAGTCATAATCAAACCCCCTTTAACTGTTTAATTGTTCCGTCCTTAAATTTATATTAAAAATATTTAACTGTTTTTCTCAGCAGTAAGCATTAGCAAGCAACGCCTCATCTACAAGCTTTTGCGCAACTGCCTTAAATCGTATGGATCTTGATTTATATAGTGAAGCTAACCTTTTCAATACTTCAGCCCTGGTAACGAGTACATCCTTATGTGCTTCATCCAGGTTTTCAACCAGATTGCACGATTGTGTAATAGCCTCGGCAACTACCATCAGGTCGTTACTGCATGCTGCAATCGTCTCCACCGCTTCTGTAAGCATCGGTGCAGATAATCCATCCGCATTGTTTGTTATGTTGTTCTTATAAAACATGATCTATCTCCTCATCTAAAGTCCCGGCGTGCTGTACACACCCGGAATATAATTATCTTTAGTTAAATCTTGAAACATCCACCGGCTCGGTCAGGCCAGTGGATGCCTCTATCCCGAAGGATATGGGTTTAAGCTAATGCACTAACAGCTTCTTTAGACTCCTTTTCAGCATTCTGCACTTCCTTATAGCTCTCAAGCGCATTCCTGATATTATTGGATAGCGAGAACATGGAACTTACGGCTTTGGAATTACCACTGCCTTCTCCAGCGTCACCTATACGATTAATGGCTCCGTTGTCAAACGACTGGCTGATTGTCTCCTTCATTACCGGAGCTACTCCCAGCCTGTGCTCGAAATTTTCTCCATCTGACTGTCTGCCAAACGCTTTTTCTACCTTAGACTCACTTTTTGTAGCAGTCTTTGCAGCAAGAGCCACACTCTTCTTACTGAGCGTGACGGTATCAGTCTTGGCTACTGTTGACTGAGCGATAGCGGCACTGTTATTTGCATTGTTATTAGTTCCCTTAATAACCGCATTAACTTTTGCTCCATGCTTTGCTACTTTTACTTGTTGAATCGTGTTTGCTATATGCATAACTTGCTTCCCAATCATTAAAAAAACTAAAAAATTCTAATTTCGCTTAATTTCCACAACTATATCTAATTCAAGCTTTGCACAAAAGTTCTCGTATTCTTTATAACATTAAGACCCTCACCCGAACTCTGATTTACATTTGTATCCAAATCTTCAGTTAAAAACACACTTCCGGCTGATGCAATATTTTCTAATAGGACCAAATCCCTTAATATTACATTGTCAACTGTTGTGCTTTCGACAGTAGAGGTTGATGGCATCTGCTTCAATGCCTTCTCTACATTAAAAAGAAATCTTGCTTTTTTTACGGTTAATTTAGTTTCCATTGTTTCACCTGACTCTTTTCCAAATGTTTGAATAGTTTGTTTTCATTCAATTTTCACAACCATACTTATCTCAAACTATGTGCCAAAGTTATTTTTCCGCCAAAACTATTAGAATGCCCTCACAGTAACATATTGATGGCACGGAACTTATGGAAACAAAAACATGCCTTCGGAAGGGTAGTGGTGCTCCAATCCAACGTATGCATGGTGGGGGGATTTCTCCCAGGCAATTCGGTGAATTGTCTCTAAAATTTGCGGGATTTACTGGAATATCAACAGGTTATGAAGAACGGCCGAAAACCCCCTCACCTGGGGTGATTTCACCCCACTTTCAGGAGAAGGAGGATATTCCTTTAAGCTTTTATTGTGATAGGGATTCTTATCTTCCCTTCATAAAGTAAATATTCTCCGGATCCTATCCCTGCTTCTTTATCTTTACAAATTGCAAACTTTCCTGTAAGTGTATCGAATGTAATAATTCCGTCTATTAATTCGTAATCGTGTCTAGTTTCACATAACGCAGTAGTCATAATCAAATCTCCTTTAACTGTTTAATTGTTCCGTCCTTAAATCAGGTCGCTATTGCATGCCGCAATCGTCTCCACCGCTTCTGTAAGTATCGGTGCAAATAATTCATCTTCATTGTTTGTATTATTATTCATATAAAACATGATCTAGCTCCTCATCTATACTAAAACCGTTTTGGTTTTTGGTTTTCTCAAAAACCAAATCTTGGTTGCAGTTATCCCCGGACTGGAAAACGCCGAGGACTTTACTCGCCTGCCTGCCGGTAGGCAGGGGCAAAATAGTTTTCGGTTTTTTCCGAAAACTATTTTGTGATGTGTATAAAATCCCGGTGTGCTGTAAACACACAGAATATAATAATCTTTAGTTAAACACTGCTTTCACGAAATTTACTAATGCCATAGTCGAAAGACTGAGTATGACGATGAACACATAAAACCTGGTCTCTTCGTACAAAATACGTACAAAATACTTTTTCTTACGCCTTACTAATTTTCCTTTCCTTACACAGTAATCGCTCATTTTTCTAATTCCAGAATCATTCAGCCGTAATAACTTGAGACATCCACCGGCCCTGGTCAGTCCAGTGGATGTCTCTATTCTTATCCCGGAGGATATGGGTTTAAGCTAATACACCAACAGCTTCTTTAGACTCCTCTTTAGCAGCTTCCTCTTTAGCCTCCTTTTCAGCTCTCTGAATGTCCTTATAGCTCTCAAGTGCATCATTGATACCACTAGATATTGAGGACATGAAGCTTGCGGTATTAAAATTACCAGTGCCTTCTCCAGCGTCACTTATACGGTTAATGGCTCCGCTGCCGTGTCCGTTGTCAAACAACTGGCCGATTGTCCCCTTATCTATCTGAGCCACTCCCAGCCTGTGTCCGACATTGTCACCTGACTGTCTGCCAAACGCTTTATTTATGCCGGAAAACATATCACTCAGTCTGGATGCAAAGTCTATTAAACTATTACTTTTGTCTTCATCATTACCTTTGCCTTCCGCTTTATCCGCAAATCCATTGATCATCTTGTCAATATTATTGAAGAAGCTTACCAGCTGGCCAAACGCTTTGTCTGCCTTCTCATTTGCATTGATTGACCCTGGTCTTGAACCAAAGATTCCATTACCATTACCTATACCGAGACCTTTACCTTTACCAGAGTTACTAGATCCCTCTTCTTTCTCTTCTGTCTTTTCTGCTTTGACTATATTTTTGTTTTCAGTCTTTACTTCCTTTTCTGAAGTTTTATTAGCTGCTTCCTTTGCCGCTTCTGCGCTTTTCTGAGCATTTGCCTTAGCTGCAGCATCTGCATCAGTTGGCCTGGTTTCACCAGTTGTACCAGCTGCATCAGTTGACTTAGTTGCATTAGCGTTTTCCTTTACCGCTTCTGCGCTTTTCTGAGCATTTGCCTTAGCTGCAGCATCTGCATCAGTTACCCTGGTTTCACCAGTTGTACCAGCTGCATCAGTTGACTTAGTTACATTAGCTCTTTCCTTTACCGCTTCTGTATTTTTATCAGCAGGTGCCTCTTTCTGAGCAAGGGCATCCCTCAGTGCGGAAACTATACTATCCAACTTCTTGACGGCAGCACCATACAGCTTATCTTCGTATGACTGTTGAGTAATCTTATTTGAAAGTACGTCTTTATATGCCTGTTTCACTTCTTTGCCGATAGTCTTATTAACCGCTCTATTTGCAGTCTTGATTATACTCTTGACTTCATCCTTACTCACGCCAGCATGATTCAGGCTCTTAACGAAACCTTTAAGTTCTTGCTGATTTTGCTGCATGGCTTGTTTAGCAGCGATCTTTTTGTCAGCCTTATAAGTCTCCTTAGTGATCGCAACCTGCAGACCCGAATCACTTTGTGTAGTAGTTGCAAGAGCTACACTCTTCTGACTGAGCTCAACTGTATCAGTCTTGACTACTTTTGACTGAGCTACGGCAGTATTACTATTTGCATTGGTATCAGCTCCATTATTAGACGCGTTATTTGCCGCATTAACCCTTACCATTGCATCTTCCTTTGTTTCTCTTACTAGTAAACTCGTGCTTGCTATATTCATAACTCGTTCCTCCTTCTCTAAAAAACTAAAAAATTCATTTTCGATTAATTTTTACAACTATATCTAATTTGCACTGTACACAAAATCTCTCGTATTCTTTATTGCATTAAGACCCTCACCCGAACCCTGATTTACATCTGCATCCAGATCTTCTGTTAAGAACATACTTCCGGATGATGCAATATTTTCTAACATGACCAAATCCCTTAGTATCACATTGTCAACTGTTGTGCTTTCTACAGTAGCGGTTGATTGCATCTGCCTCAATGCGTTCTCTACATTAAAAAGAAATCTTGTTTTTTTTACGGTTAATTTACTTTCCATTGTTTCACCTGTCTCCTTTCTAAAAGTTTGAATAGTTTGTTTTCTTTCAATTTTCACAACCATACCTATCTCAAACTATGTGCCAAAGTTATTTTACACGCTAAAACCATTAGAGCGTCTCTGCCCTAACATGTTGATGTGACAGGGCTTGAAAATATAAAAAACATGCCCCGGGAAGGGTGGTGGTGTTCCAATCTA
>JACZYU010000057.1 GCA_022570935.1 Planctomycetota bacterium
CAGCATGAATCTTGCATCATCAAACCTAAAGGTATGAGTTACATCCACTATCAGCACAAAACCAAGTCTTTAGCTTTAGAATTACGAAATGTAACTCATTCCTTTAGGTTTGAGTCGCCTCACAGTATAAGGACAATGACATAACCACAAAAACCATAAAGACTTAAAATGGAAATTCCTATATAATCGAGATAGTTTAATCATATAAACACTTCTTTTTTGCCCAGGAAATATGCTACCTTTGTCTTTAAATTCCATATGCAGACCAATTCCCTCTCAGTTACACACATAAAAACGTATAACATTCAGTCACGCAAGCATTTACGTTAATTTCCCAACTATTCTTTATTCTCTAAGAACAACAACCTTCACATCTTCATATTCTTTACAAAAACGATCTATCTCTCTTTTATCAAAAGAGGCAAGGATCAAAACACTATCTTTGTTTTCAACAAACTCTTCCATCCCTATAACTTTATAGCCAAACCACTCTTCACCCTCTTTTTTTTCTTCAACTACAGTGGTCAGTTCCAGACCCAGCTCTTTCAGTACTATGAACAAAACTTCTGATATATGGTTTATTCCGTATATTGAAACACTTTCAACACCTTCACCTTTTAGATGCATTACCTTATCTTTTATTACCCTTTTCGCCTCCAAATAGAAATGAATCGTGCTTTCCACTCTTTTGTACAATAAGGAAGACTTCTCCCTGGCACCTTCCGGAGTAATTAAATACCTTATTTTCTTGGCATCTATATTCTTTATCTTGATCCAGCCTTTTTTGACCATCTTTTTCAAGAGATGGTTTACCAATCCCAATGCGATACCAACCTCTTTAGACAAATCTCTCTGTGTTAGATGCCCGTTATTCTCTAACTTTTCAAAAATCTCTAATTCTCTAATATCCAGATTGCCGGTTTTTTCTCTCATCTTAAATTAGCTCCTTTCGTCGCTAATTTATGCGTTTTGCTACGCAAAATAAAATCTATATGTAACAGCTTCTTCATCTTACTACTAACAAATCACACCTTTCACACTCAATTGTTCATGCAATGAACACACATTAGAAAAAATTTTTTAATCACGGTAAAAATAATCACAATTGAAACCAATACCGACTGTTCATCTTGTGAACGCTGATTGTAAAAAAAAACTCTTATTTGTCAACAATTTTTTTATCTTATATACTACATATTGTATATATAGACAAGATAACTACTAATGCAGAACTTTATACAAGAGTATACTGCGTTTATTTAAAGAATTTCCCTCTGGGAATTTATATGCTAATGCTATTTTCTTATCCTTTACAGATTGCAATAGTTCTTTTTCTATTACCCTATATTCTCTATGCGTCATGAATATATAATCAACCTTTCCCGCTTGTACCATTCCAAGTGCATCATTAATTCTTCCCATTTGAACATGCTTCCCTCCTGCATAATAGGCATTTCTTGCAGAAGTACTCAAAATAGCTGGGGATTGTTTATGAGAATGCTCCTTTACCCATTGACCCACTACCTTGATTCCCAGCTTATCATAGCGTTGAGATTTTAACGTCTTTGGCAATAAGACACTGACAATTATCATCATGATTACCAGCTGAACCATCCATACATCCCTTAATCGCCCTCTAAGACCAGATCTTAATTTACTAAACTGAAACTTTTCATGTATCCAACTACCAGTAGCATATACTCCTATTCCAACACAAAAGATAGCCGGAATAACCAGTGGTATCAGATGCCTTCTGCTTGGATACTGATAAATTTCACCATAACTTGATATATGCGTTATGTTCAACCTGTATAATAAAAACAGGTAAACTGCAATAATCGATGCTATGTATAATCCGAAAAACCGTTCTTTCTTTATCCTTGTCCAATTTATTACTCCTATTATAAGGAACACAAACAAAAACAGATGAAAGGTAGTTAGATACTTCTCTGCAATATACAAAACACTATTTACATATATCTTTAATTTCTTTAAATCGATTCGACTATGAGTTTTTTGTTTAGTAATTTTTCGAACTGAACTGGTAGACAGTTCGTTACCACCTTTACTTTCTAACGTAGCACCAGTACCCAAAGCCGGAAGTACATCTTTTTTCCTTACATGCCCATCACCGGTTTCTTTTTTCAAATTCTTACTACTAACACTCTTCAATACTGCATCAACACCTACAATCTGAGATAGATCTTTCTTCTTTGTCAAGCGCCAATGACCAGTATCTTTCTTCATGTATACAAGATACGGCATTGAGAAAACAAGAAATGAAATTACCAAAATCAAGATTGAGACTAATTTCCCTCTCCATACTGTCTTAATTTTGACGCAATCCTTAAATATGATCCAGCCGGCAACTATTAAGATAATCCCTATACCTTCAGGACGTGCAAGATAAGCAAGTGCAACGCAAATTCCTGTAAGGGCAAACAAAGAATACTTTCTCTTTGCTATCGCAAAAAAGCCCAGACCAAGGGCCGATATAAAGAAAAAGAAATAGGTAGATTCCGAAATTATGTCTACTGAAAATCTGACAGCATAAGGATGGAAAGCCAGAATAACAGAAGAAACAAACGATATCTTCCTGTCAAAGACACTTTTACCAATCAGGTAAAATACAATTACAGTTAGCGTACCAAAGAAAACAGACACAATAGTGCCGGAGATTTCCATGTCTGGAATAACCTTGTACATTACAGCCATAAGGAAGGAGTAGAGGGGATGGTAGTCGTGCCTTAACCCGCTCAAGAAATCACCATCAGCAAAAAACTTTGCATTTTGCATAAAGGCAACACTGTCATTCTTGATTACATATGTAAAAAAGCTCAGGTATATTCTCACTGAGAGAGAAATTATCAAGAGTATCCACATATACCTGTCATTGATAAAGTTTGTTTCCTTGTCACTCTCTAAAGTTATAGTTTTCATATCTAAATTAAAATTTAAGAATTAGGGGGAATTCAGGGATTAAAGAATTAAAGAAGTTCCTCAATTCGCAATTCCTACTTGTCCGCCAGTTTGTTAGGAGGGAATCCCTCAATATTATTATCCAGACTCGTTCTGGTTAGGTATATTTTTCCCCATACTTTTCACCATATACTAGTTGATCCAGCTCCAATCTTGGCCTCTGGGAAGGGGCCTCGTCAGGAACTCCAACAGGCAGGAGTGCCATCACTTCAACATGCTCAGGAATATCAAGAATTTCTTTTATCTTGTTATCTTCGTACCATCTTACCCAACAGGTACCAAGGCCAATCTCCACTGCCTGCAGAACAATATGTTCTACCGCTATGGCAACATTTGCCGCCGCCGCAACCATAAGCGCATCCTTTGTAACCGTATCCATACCCTTCTTAAGGTATGGAATAAACACCTCCCTTGTCCTCTCGGGAAGTGCACCTGACTCAATAAGTTCATCCACCCTATCCGGAAATTCCTTGAATGCCTTTAAATCTGCACAGCAGACAATTATTACGGGAGCACGTTTTATGTGTCTCTGATTATGTGCCGCCTCCTGTAACTTCTTTTTTGTATCATTATCCTTAACAACAATAAATCTCCAGGGCTGTATATTTGTCCCTGATGGCGCCAGCCTGGCACTCTCAAGTAAAAGCCTGATTTTTTCTTCCGGAATTGGGTCAGGTTTAAATTTCCTTATACTCCTTCGCTTTCTTATTGCTTCTCTTACATCCATTACAACTCCCCCAACCTGGCCAAGCCAGAACCAAACATGAGTTAACAAATTACAAAACTCAAATCACAAATTACAATGTCCGCCTGCCTGTCGGCAGACAGGAATGACCAAAATCAGTTTTTTAGAATTTTGGATTTCTTTATTGGAATTTGTTTGCTATTTGCCCGCCTGCCGGCAGGCAGGGAATTTATTATTTGGTGCTTAACAGGTAACCTGAAAAACTCTATCAATAAATATTTTACCAAAAATGGTCGAAAAACTTTCATTAAGCGCCTAATTGGAAATACATAAGATTGACTATTTTAAAGTATACAATATAATAATCAAGAATTTAGCTCCTTTCCCGCCTGAAGGACTTTGTCGGGCAGGCAGTCGCTAATTTCTTGATTTTTTGCTTCGCAAAGCTTTAAGTACGTTAATTTATTTTATGTCCTGCAATAAAGAAACCTTATACAGCACCCTATTTACCCATTTTCTCCTTTTTCCATAGGGGGATTTGAAATCGAATAGCATAAATATTCAGGTTTTAAAAGACTTGTATTAAGATAACATCATTTTTTAGAATTTTCTACATAAACATGATTTGCATTCCAATTACGGCCAGAAGCACTGAAGATACTATTTCGGAAATGTCATTAGCTTCCAAATGTGCTGACATAATCGAACTACGCATTGATTACATCCCGGAATTACAAGATGCAGAAAGATGCATTGAAGAATCATTAAAGAGTAAGACTAAACCAGTAATAGTCACAAACAGGCCAGAAAGAGAAGGTGGCAAATTTAATGGCAGCGAACAGGATAGATTACGTCTGCTACAAAAAGCTATCGACCTGGGAGCAGATTACGTTGACGTTGAATATGATTCGATTAAACAAATTGTCAGACGAAAAAACAGCAAAGTAATTATTTCTTATCATAATTTTAAAGAGACACCTCAAAACTTAAGCAAAATATATAGCGATATTTGTCAACATAAACCTGACATAGTAAAGATTGTAACATACGCAAATGACATTACTGACAATATCAGGATATTTGAACTTTTAAATACTGCAAACGTACCCACCATATCTTTCTGCATGGGAGAATTGGGTCACATAAGCAGGATTCTTACAAGAAAGTTTGGGGGATTACTGACATTCGCTTCTCTCGAAAGGGGTAAAGAATCGGCGCCCGGGCAACTAACCGTTGACGAACTTTCCAAAATATATCACTTTAAAAATATAAATAAAGAAACAAAGCTTTATGGTATTATTGGAAATCCGGTTTCCCATAGTATGAGTCCAGTCATCCACAACGCTTCATTTATGGAAAAAGGGCTTAATAACGTCTATGTCCCACTGAAGGTATCTAACATAGGCACCTTCATTAAAGAATACAGGAAAATAGATTTTCAGGGTTTCAGTGTTACCATTCCACATAAAGAAAGTGTTTTACCGTTCCTGGATAACATTGAACACACAGCTAAGGAAATAGGCGCCATAAATACCATTGTAAGACAGGATGGAAAATTAACAGGTTACAACACTGACTGCATGGCCGCCATAACCGGTCTGGAATGTGGCCTGGGGAAAAACGGAGACACATTAAATAATAAGAAAATATCCATTATAGGAGCAGGTGGTGCAGCACGTGCAATTGCCTTTGGATTAAAAGAGAAAGGTTGCGACATAACAATTTATAATCGCACCATTGAGCGTGCAGAAAAGCTATCTAATGACGTTAAATGTAGATTTGGAAGATTTGAAGAAATCAACAAACTTGATTCTGATATCCTCATAAATACTACACCTATCGGTATGTTTCCAAAGACTGATGAAACACCTGTTCCTGAAAAAGTACTAAAGGAAGGTATGTTAGTTTTTGATGCTGTTTACAATCCAATTGAAACAAAGCTTCTCCAGGACGCCAGGGAGAGAGGGTGCCATACGGTTAATGGGCTCACTATGTTCATTAATCAGGCGGCAGAGCAATTCAGGCTCTGGACAAATATTGATCCACCGGTAGAATTAATGAATGATGTGGTAATGAAAATGTTATCAAGGCTAAAGCCATGAGTTACATACATTAACCTATTAGTAGTGGGTTTAAGAAAACCCATACTAAACGAAATGTAACTCATACCTTCAGGTTTGAGTCGCCTCACTGCCGGTTCAGTCTGGTAGTCTGAACCTAAACATTTTGCGAAGCCCGTCCGAACGGTTTAGCCGGGCGGGCAAAACCAACCTGCCTGCCGTCAGGCAGGGAAGTCAGCGACCTGCTCGACTACGTCGTTCGGGCGGGCTGAAAGGAACTAATTTATATGAACATAGTCTTAATTGGTTTCAGAGGAACTGGAAAAAGCACAGTTGGTAAACTCTTAGCGAATCGCTTAGAAAGGGATTTTATTGATTCAGACAAATATGTCGAAGATTCTACTGGAAAAACAATTAAGCATATATTCGAAGGAGATGGAGAGGAGGGCTTTCGTAAGATAGAAGCGGATGTCATTGCAAAATTAAGCAGAATGGACAACAAGATAATAGCAGTAGGAGGAGGTGCTATCCTTAGAAAAGAGAATGTGAGAAATTTAAAGGATAACGGATTCCTCGTCCTCTTAGAAGCTACTCCGGAAATCATTCATAATCGCATAATACAAGATGAAAATACCACACAACAAAGACCTTCATTAACAGACAAGACGCCATTGGATGAAATCAAACATTTGTTAGAACAGAGGGAGATCCCTTACAGAAATGCATCAGACTACACAATAAACACATCCTACGTAGCATGTGAAGATATTGTTAATGAAATAATTGCAACAATAGAAAAACCGTCAAATTAAATAGGACACTGATTTCCACAGATTAAAACAGATTAAATTTTGTTTTCCTGGCAAAGCAATAAATCCTTAAGATCTGCGTTCCCGCCAAAAGGCACGTCGGGCAGGCATCTGCGTCCAAAAAAGAAAGTTAATATATTACACATAAATTTTTGAAGGAGGTTTTAAGGATGAAGTATATTAAGACACTAATATTAGTTTTCTCAATATTTTACTGTTCAATAACTTTCGCACAGCATAGAGATGTTTCTATCAAACTTAGACATGGCCTTCCAAATGTATTAAAAGTAACAAACGTAAGAGTGTATTCAGGTAGTGCTACATCAGCAAAAATAAGCATTTGGATAGCTGTTAAAAAAGGGAAAGTAGTAAGCGTAAGCCGTGGAAGGGGAGACTGGATAATTACAATAAGGACACGCGGTCAGGTTTCAACCTATGTTGTTTCAGAAAAGTCCTTCAAGATCGTTGGTGAAGAATCCAAGGCTGTACAAATAAGAGCCTTACATTTCACAGAAGGTAGTTAATGTTCAGCTATGATTTATTGTAACTGCCTGGTTTAGTGTCTGTTATGTCGCTATCACTTTATAATACAATGAGTTACAACTTCAATTTAATTCTGTTGATTACGGTGGAGTTCTACTGGCTACGATGGAGTTGACTACGTTTTGACTACAGTAAAATGTAAGGGTCATCTCTTATTCCTGAAATGCAACCTGAACTTACACCTACACCAATTATCTCGCAGTAGTTGCACTCAATGCTTGTTTAGGTTTGAAACGAACAAGGCGATTTGAATATGCTTTTTGAACCTGTTTAATATGTTCATAATATTTTTTAGGATCGTTTTGGCAAGATGATTCAATTTCAAGCCGAATCTGCCGAATTTCTTTTACTACAGGATCTTCATACATTTTAAACCTCCATTAGTTCTTCTGGTGTACAAATAACCGGGGTTCTTATCCCTTTTTTAGAATTAATTTCTTCAATCTTCATTCTTATTCTACCATTAACAATATGTGTACAGTTCCATGAAACTAAATAGTCAATACCGTGCCATGTTGCCAAAGCAAGATGATAGGCATCCGCTCTTGCCTTATTTGGGATTTCCAAATCTGCAAAGTAAGCTTCTGCAAGTTCATAAACATCAGGCACAATTTCTAAGACTGAATAATCTGATATTTTTTCAAGTCTTAATTGTATAGCATGTTGATCTCCTTTTGAAACTTCTTCCAACACTATTGGTGATACAAATGCATTATAGTGAGGTAATGCTGTTTCCCACCAATTGCTGATGAGCCGCCACTATCAAATTACGACTGATTCTTGCAGTAAGGTAACTCACAACACTTGATTCAATGTAAACAGATGGTTTCATCTAAATAGTATAGCATAACCAACTGTATAGTGAAGTTTAAAATGCCCATCTGCGTCCTGAAATAGGTATTTTTTAAACATTGATTCGTATAATTTATTGTGTCAAATTGTGCCAGATAAGAGCATTAGTGCGGGATATCATTTTGTCCTGGATGCAGGATCAAATGGGAGCGTTTCTCCTTTCTCAATCTCATTGCGAACTTTTGTTGCAAGTATAGAAAGAGATTCCTGAGAATTGGCAAAAGATGTTTCCCCTTTCTTTTCATCTTCTAATTCTTCCAGTATAATGGCAGCAATGGCATCCTGAGATGAGTCAGGCAGTTTGGAAGTTCGGTTAAATGCTTTTTCTAATAGTTTGGTCATGATATACAATTTTATTCAAAAGATTGTAACAAACAGGTGGAAATCTTGTGATACGCTGATCAAATGATCAGAGTTACCCTAATCTTTCTTTTTGTCATCTAACGACTCAATAACTTCGTCAACTATTCCATACTCTTTGGCCTCTTGTGCAGACATGTAAAAATCTCTGTCAATGTCTTTTTCTATTTTCTCCATTGTCTGATTACTGTGTTTTACCAGTATTTCATTAATACTTTTTTTCATAAACATTATCTCTTCTGCCTGTATACTTATATCAGTCGCCGTTCCCGTAGTACCACCCCATGGCTGATGCAGCATTATCCTTGTATGTGGAAGACTGAACCTCTTGCCCTTTGCACCCGCGGCCATAAGTACCGCACCCATACTATAGGCAGAACCGATACAGAAAGTAGCAACATCACAATGCACAAACTGCATTGTATCATATATTGCAAGGCCTGCCGTGATCGAACCTCCGGGAGAGTTTATGTAGAGATTGATATCCTGGTTCTTATTGTCATTTTGTAAAAATAACATCTGGGCAATTACAATGTTTGAGACATTATCATCTATAGGGCTTCCAAGAAAAACGATCCGGTCTTTAAGTAACCTTGAGAAGATGTCATAATGCCTTTCCCCATACCCTGTTTTCTCCACAACATATGGCACATAGACATTTCCATAGTTCTCGTTAGATATGTAATCAGACTTCTTAAGTGTGTGGTTATTCATATTAAAGTATTTACTCACCTGCTCCTCCTCCTTACTAAAAAAACTTTCTGAAATTCTACAAAGCTGAGCTTAGCTCTGTAACTTATCGTATTAAAGATTATATCTTTTAAACAAATTCCAATACACAATCTACAAATTACAAACAAAACCCAATTACCATAATCTCAATGACCAAAAACATTGAATTTTGCCTGTCTTGTTAGATATCAAACATATAATAAGTTGAATAATTTTAGTCATTTGATATTGTAATTTATTTGTAATCTGGGATTTGTGATTTGTGATTTAACAACCCAATTGTGAGCTGAGCGAACCAAGTTCTATTTGGCTTCTTCTTTAACCTCTTCTATAGTTGCTTCCTTCATCAAAAGATTAAGCGTTTTATGCTCCTTCAACTGATGTCTCAAGTTTGACATACCATTTATCCTCTCAAGCTGTTTTTTCATGGCGGCAGGCTCGATACCATACATTCCCGCTAATCCGTTTATCTTTTGATTAACATCATTTTCTGTTACAAATATTTTTTCCTTTTCTGCTATACGATCAATAACCAGAGACATTTTAAAATCCTTAACAACAGATTCTTCTGAAGCATTTTTCAAATCATCTATATTCTTTTCCACCTCTTCCAATGGAGTACCTTTGTTTATAAGTTCCATCTGGTATCTGTGCAATCTTTCGTTTGATTGATGGGCAATCATATCTCCAGGTAGATCAAAATCCGCCATCTCTATAAGCTTACTATAGATTTGTTCATGCATTTCACCTTCTACCTGATTTTTCTTCTCTACCTCCAGCCTCTTAGACAGAAACTCCCTTAATTCGTCAAGTGTATCGTAACCAACCTGTTTTGCCAACTCATCATTTATATCAGGACTGGCAGGTCTTTTAATTTCTTTTATAGATATTTCCATCCTGGCAGACTTATTTCTATATTGTTCTACAGAAAAGTTGTCTCCCAATTCTACATCCATAGTAAGTTTGTCTCCGGATTTCGCGCCTACAAGATTATCCTTCAGATCAGGTACGTTAATATTAGCCACGCTGGAACCCGAAACCATAACTTCCAATTCTTCGTCATTCCAGATTTTCTCATCATTAATACAAACTTCACAATCACATATAATATAATCTCCGTCTTTTACTTTACCTTTATTCACAACGGTAAGTTGGGTTTTCTGCCTGCTTACAGCATTCAAGGCTTTATCTATATCTTCATCAGTAATTGATACAGGCTTCTTCTTCAGTTGCATTCCTTTGTATTCTCCCAACTCAAATGTTGGTAAAACCTCCAATGTAATCTCAAATTTTAACGGTTTGCCCAACTCAAGGTCAATATCTCCAACATCCGGGTCCCCAATAGGGGACAATTTGTTCCCTTCCAGTGCTTGCTTGTATGACTCGCTGACAACCGCCCGCTTAACCTCTTCTATAATTTTATCACTAAACTTCTTCTCAAGAAGTTTCCTGGGAGCTTTACCTTTTCTGAAACCAGGCAAATTGGCCATTCGGGATACTTCGTTTAGTTGCTTTTGCCACTCATCTTCTATTTTTTCCTTTGGTATCTCAATCTTAAGTAATTTTTTACATGGCCCTACTTCTTCTATCTCTATATTCATTGTTTTATTCAAACCGTTTCTGTAGATTTCCTTTTAGTCTTCAAGCTATACATCATGCCTGATTTGACAGCAAGGCCAATAAAATGGAGCGGGTGGTGGGATTCGGACCCACGACATTCACGTTGGCAACGTGACGCTCTACCACTGAGCTACACCCGCTTACTATGCTATTACTCTGTAAAACCTTCTTTTCCCCACATATATGAGGACAAGCTTTAGAAAGTTATTTTAGTGTCAAAAAAGTTGAAAGTGCCTAAAGTTTGAAGTGAGCTAAAGTTGTCTGCCGGTGCGTAACCTATCTGCGTGCGACGCACAGGCAGGCAGACAGGTGGTTAAAAACAAAGCTTTAATCTTTTATCTTTAGGCACTTCAAATTTGGTTGCGGCTACGCCGCTCTATGTAAAATACTATAAATTCCACTCTACTGAGATAGCATATAATTTAAAGGTAGATTCATTTTGCGAAGTAAAATGCCATAAATCAGCGACCTGTCCGACTGTATCGTTCTGGCAGGCCGAAAGTCGCTAATTTATTATAATTAACCAATAAGGATTTACAATATATTTTTATTTGGTGCGAGAGGGGGGAGTCGAACCCCCATACCTTGCGATACTAGATCCTAAGTCTAGCGCGTCTGCCAATTCCGCCACCCTCGCTCACAACAATTTATTAAAGATTCAGAAATCCCTGAATTATTTTGCCCACCTGCCAATTTGGCTGTTAACGGACTAATGCAACCATCTTTTGCCACATCTATGCCGCAATATTCACCCAACCTGGACGAGCCAGAACCAAACAGGAGATTAATAAATTACAAATTTCAAATTACAATGTCCGCCTGCCTGTCGGCAGACAGGAATGACCAAAATCAGACTTCGGCAAGCTCAGTCGAGCCGTTTGCTCGCCCTGTTAAATATATTTTAGTATTTTATTGGCCTTTATAAAAAATGCAAGTTTTGGAAGTTGTTGTAAAGACCTCATCCAAATAATTTAACATGGTAAAGAATTTTGTGTTTGTTTATTGGTATTTGTTTGCTATTTGCCCGCCTGCCGGCGAGGCAGGGAATTTGTTATTTGGTGCTTACCCGCCAGAAAGACTATGTCGGGCTGGTCAGATATCATGCAAAACTCAATAAATAAATATTTTACCAAAAATGGTCAAAATATTTTAACTAAGAGACTAAATAGCTTTTACCAATTTTCAAGTTTCGTTTCAAGTACTATATTCTACAATCATTTAATGGTCACAGATAATTCTAAAATCACTTGCGCTGCAAAAGCCTATATGATAGGATTTTCACGAACTTCCGAAACTATTCCAGAAGCAAACTTTACTACTTAGAGTATAATGGGCGATCTAAATTTTTCTAAGACAAGCTTAGAAAAAAAGCCACTTTCAGTGGGATGTCATTAATCAATCTTAAATTCGATATTTTCAAGTTAACAAAAACAATAATCACAGACACAGAGACACAAAGGATAACGACGAAAAGTATCGTCCATTATAGTTATTATTGATAGAAAGGATAAATAATGAAAGGTGTTGTTCTTGCCGGTGGTCTTGGTACTCGATTATTGCCTTTAACGAGAATTACCAACAAGCATCTATTACCTATTTTCGACAAACCAATGATTTACTATCCAATGCAAACTTTAATAAATGCCGGAATTGATGATATTATGATTGTTACCGGAGGTAATAATGCAGGTGATTTCCTCAGGCTTTTAGGCAATGGGAGGCAATTTGGATTGAAGGACATAAGCTACACATACCAGGAAGGAGAAGGTGGAATCGCAGAAGCCCTGGACCTGACCAGGAACTTCGCAGACGGTGAAAAGGTTTTGATTGTCTTAGGAGACAATATTATTGAAAAGAACATAATCAAAGAAAAGGAGGAATTTGAGAAGCAAAAGGAAGGCGCCAAGATATTAATAAAGAAAGTCCCGCATCCATCAAGTTTTGGTGTTCCAGAACTTGAAGGGAATAAAGTGATTGGCATTGAAGAGAAACCTGAAAACCCTAAAACAGACTATGCAGTCATAGGCATTTATATGTACGATAGCAGTGTATTTGATATCATCAAAATACTTGAAAGGTCAGACAGGGGAGAATTAGAGATTACTGACGTCAATAATGCTTACATTAAAGATGGAACGATGACATGTTCGGTTTTAGACGGTTGGTGGATAGATGCGGGCAGTTCACCGGAGAATTTAGCCGAGGCAACACAATTTGTTATCAAAACAGGCGCTAACAATTTAACATAAGAAGTTAGCGACTGAAAGGAGCTAAATTCTATGCGTATTATTTCAGGTAAAGCAAAAGGTGTACGATTATCAGCATTAAGCAGTAAACAAACCAGGCCAATATTGGATAGAGCGAAGGAATCCTTGTTTAGTATTTTAGGAGACTCTATACTT
>JACZYU010000058.1 GCA_022570935.1 Planctomycetota bacterium
ATAGCTGTGCCTGGATATATAAACTCCCGTTCTTTGTTGTTCTCAATTCTTTGTCTTGCACTAAAAATATATCGTCAATAGTAGTGCCGCCGTTAAGTTGTGATATAAACTTTCTTGGCATTTTGCAGCTCCGGTAAACTCATTGAGATGAGGATAATAGATCTTATTTTGTAAAGATAACTTGAAGATTTGCCATGTTGAAAGTGTTGATAGTTTACATTCTCAACAATTTTGTAATTTTACGTCTCTTCTTTTTTAAAGTCAATATAATAAATTAGCTCACTTCCCACCTGAACCCTGCCCGACTGATGGCAGGCGGGGAAGTCTGGCAGGCGTTCACTAATTTATTATTGTATTTTGCTTCGCAAAATTAACTTTAAAAGTTCTTATATCCTTTGAAGTAATAGTAGTTAGTAACAGCGTATTTGACCAATATGAAATTCACAATATCTTGTCTATTTTCGTGTTAATCAAGGAGTTCCGCTTTCCATTAAGTTTTACGTTTTCGGGTTGACATTATGATGATGAAGTTTATAAACTAACAAGAATGTAAATTATTTAATATATCGAAAATTCTACCCACCCGTCGCCTGTCGCCTGAGAACGACCCTGTGGGCAGCTTCAAGATCCACCCCTGGCGGGAGGACGACCCTATGGGCAGCTCACAGATCCGACTCTGGTCGGAAGGCTGACAGGCAAATTATTAAAATATTTTCATCTACGAGGCTTATTCGTAATGTTATGAGAGTCAGCATACATTTTTTATGGTATATTCCATTTTGCGAAGCCCGTCCGAACGGCTCAGCCGGGCGGGCAAAACCAACCTGTCTGCCGACAGGCAGGGAAGTTAGCGACTGAAAGGAGCTAGATTCTTATGTTAAAGGAAAAGTTAAAAACAAAGAAGGCGAAGATTGGCGTAATTGGACTTGGTTATGTGGGATTACCTCTTGCAGTAGAATTTGCCAGGGAAGGGTTTAGTGTAGTGGGTATTGACAATGATCCCAAGAAAGTACAGCAGATCAATAAGGGTAAATCCTATATTACTGATGTTAAGGGAAGCATTGTTAGTAATCTTGTCAAGAATCGGAAGCTAAGAGCTACCACAAATTTTAGTGTTATTAAGAGGCTGGATTCACTAAGTATTTGTGTTCCAACTCCCTTGACAAAAACCAAAGACCCAGATATTTCGTTTATAATATCTGCAACGAATGCGATTAAGAAATACATTCGTAAAGGACAATTAATAATTTTGGAAAGCACCTCCTATCCTGGAACAACAGAGGAGATAATTAAGCCTAAACTTGAAGAAGGCGGATTGAAAGCAGGCAAAGATTTCTTTTTAGCCTTTTCACCTGAACGTATAGATCCGGGTAACAAGCTGTATAACACAAGGAATATCCCAAAGGTAGTAGGCGGCATAACAGAAAAATGTACAAGGCTGGCATGCCTTTTATACAGCCAGATTATGGATACAGTAATACCTGTTTCGTCGACAAAGGTTGCAGAGATGGTTAAACTATTGGAGAATACTTTCAGAAGTGTTAATATCGCACTTGTTAATGAAACGGCTCAGATGTGTGAACGTTTAGGTATAGATGTCTGGGAAGTTATTGAAGTTGCCGGGACCAAACCTTTTGGCTATATGGCTTTTTATCCCGGTCCCGGCTTAGGTGGGCACTGTATTCCCGTAGACCCACTTTTCCTTTCGTGGGTTGCCAAAAAGACTGGTTTTGAATCAAGGTTCATAAACCTTGCTGATCAAATTAATAGTAACATGCCGCGATTTGTGGTTAACAAGGTGGCTGATGCGTTGAATAGTCATAAAAAGAGTATCAGTGGCTCACGCATACATATCTTCGGTGTTGCTTACAAAAAAGATGTATCAGACCATAGAGAATCACCTGCCTTTGACATATTAAGCATACTTAAATCAAAAGGGGCCGTATTGAGCTATACAGACCCATATATCAAAGATATCGAATTTGATGGTATTTCATTCAAATCAAAGAAACCTTCAAATAACTTTCTTGATAAGATAGACTGTTCTATCATTGTAACTGATCATAGCGTTTTTGATTATAATACAATAGTTAAGGAATCTAAACTAATCGTTGACACAAGAAACGCTTTGAAGGGTTTTAAAGGTAAGAATATTTGCCGTTTATGAGACTCCTGTGCATAATCAGGATATTCAGTGTGTGAGGGCTAAAGAATCTATACAAAATAAAGGTATTTATAACTTAATCATAAAACTTTCCAAAGATAAGAAAATCAGGATTGGCCGACTTGGTACATTTGTTTTTCCGGAAGGGTTTTATGTCTATACTGGGAGCGCTCAAAATTGTCTTGAAAAAAGAATTAATAGGCACCTTTCAAATATTAAGAAATTTCACTGGCATATTGATTACCTTCTGTCCTGTGCAAAGATTATAGAGATACTCAGATATATTGGGAGTAGGACGGATGAATGTAAATTAAATCGCGTGATAGGTGAAGTTACCGGCGCAACCGCAATTGTGAAAAAGTTTGGTTCTTCAGACTGCAATTGTATAACACATCTTTATTACTTTAAAAATATTGTCAATTAAATAAATTTCAAAAGGTGATGGCACTGCATTCCTACAAAAGCCTTGAATATAACAGGAGTTTTTGATACCATTTTCCGTCATTCCTGTATATTTCTTCTAAGATGCGGCAACAAGTTACGGATGTGACTACCAGGGAGAGCTATTCAATATGGAAATACGTGATTATGGATAATTTTGAGTATGTATAGGGACGAGACTACTCTTTTGTAAATCTATGGAATGGATGAAGTAGTCTTCAAAAGGGCTTAGATGAAGAAAATTATTCAAGTGTTTTATACCATATATGCGTGGATTATAAATATTTCGCTTTGGTCTATAGGTTACCTGATTTCTATTATTTCCACAATTGGTGTTAAGGATAAGGAAAATACATATAATGCTATAGAACGTATGTTTACACGGATTTCCTTCAGGCTTTTGGGGATAAACTTAGATGTAAAAGGCCTGGAAAATATCCCGGACGGCGAACCGGTAATATTTGTTTTGAATCATCAGAGTTTTATAGACGTAAAGCTTTCAATAGCCGCTATACCTAGAAATTTCAGTTTTGTTGCCAAGGATATTATCTTCAAAATACCAGTACTTGGAAGATACATGAAAACTTCAGGCCATATTGGTATTCGTAGAAGTGCCGAAAGAAATGCGTATGGAACCTTGAATGAAGTAATCAAGAAGCTTGATGCCGGTAAATCAATAATCTTCTTTCCTGAAGGTACAAGAAGTGTTAATGGAGAACTCGGACGTTTTAAGAGGGGTATTTCAATGATTATCCTAAGGTCAGGGAGAAGGGTAATTCCAACGGCTATTATAGGGAGTGGAGGGTATCTGCCTAAAAGCAGTATTCTCAGTAATCCTGAAAACAGGGACATCGGATTTAGATTTGGTAAGCCACTTGAGTTTCCGAAGGTTGAGAAAGAGGATAGGGAGTTGTCTAAAGATATCCTGGAGAAGGTAAGAACTGAAGTCTCAAAACTTCTTTATAAATGAAAATATTGGATGTGTGATTGATTCTAGTTTTTTAATAAATTATTGTAGAATAGACTTATTATAATCTAAAATGGATATTAGAATAATAGCGGGAGTAATTGCAGTAGGTGTTGCATACTGGATTTATAATGATGCACGAAAGTGGGGTTATAATAATAACGCTGCTTGGGGTTGGGCTGTAGGTGTGTTTTTGTTAATGATAGTGTTTCTGCCACTCTATGTAATAATAGAGTTGAAACGTGCAAGACGGCAACTAGAGCCGACAGGCGCAAAACAATCTGCGGCAATATCAACATCCTGTGAGTTTTGCAGAAAGCAATATTTGGGCAATCCAATCTATTGCCCGCACTGTGGACATTTGGTTCGCAAAATAAATTAGCTCCTTTCAGCAAAGCTGAGCTTAGCTCATGTCGCTACTTTATGGCATTTTGCTTCTCAAAATGAGAATTACCGTTTAGGATGTGTATTATCTCTCCTGAATACAATGAATTGTTGAATTTACGATATATTGATACGTAAGGATTATGAAAGAAAGAATAACAAAAGAGTTAAAGGATGCAATGAGGTCCAGGGACAAGCTGAGAACGTCCGTATTAAGGATGGTATTGGCGGATATCATAAATGTTGAAAAATCCGGTAAAGATTTTAAGTCCATTGACGTTATAAGAGGATATGCAAAGAAGTTGAAGAAGACCATTGAAGAATACGAACGTTTGCAAATTCAAAACGAGATAGATTCCTGCAATGCAGAACTGAAGATAGTTGAAGAATTTCTGCCAAAGCAGATGTCAGACGAAGAGCTAGAGAGGGTCGTAACAGAAATAATAGAATCTGAAAAACCCGGAGATATAGGATCAGCAATGAAGATTGTAATGGGTAAGTATAAAGATGTTGCTGATGGCAAAAAGGTTCAGGCATTGGTAAAGAAAATATTTTTAAAATGATAGTACTGCTCTCGTCAAAAAGATCGTATGGTAAATCCACAATTTAGTTTGGCTGTCCATAATCATAGCTGTTAAACCTCCATGTATCCCTGTCTTTTCCTGTGGTATCTTTAGGAAAGCTTCCATGTTGCATATATCAATTCATCATTAATAGCTGCTAGAGATATCGGCCTTAATCAAATTCCATTCCCGACTTATGAAGTCAGGGTGGCCTTCTCTTAATAATACCCTATGTGTCCAATGTCTGAGACCTCCCTGGTTAATTGCTCCAATTGAAACCTCCAACCGCTAATATAAAAAACTGATTGTTACTGGCATTTCCTGCCAGTATATGTAGGTGTTGGAGAATGCGGCATGTGTTCTAAATTTGTCATAGTTTTACAAAAATAATTTTCTGTAAATCCGTTTTTTTTGTACATTGGTTTACATTAATAAATTATGTTTCTATCACACAACATATGTGATCAGTTTGTACATAATATACTAAATATAGTATTTTTTTGCTTGACATTGCATTATCATTTGTTAAATTACGCACGCAGGTAAATGCTTGAAAGCAAGTTAAACTACTTTTGAATATTCAAAAGTAGTTATGTTAGAAATATTTTGTTTTACTAATTGTTTAAGAAACAGAATACACATAGTGGTATTTAGAGTGTAATTTATTTACGTATATTTAATATTTAAATGTAAGAGAGGGGGTGATAAAAAATGGCAGTAAAGAAGAAACCAGCAGCTAAGAAAAAAGTAGCAGCCAAGAAGACGCCAGTGGCTAAGAAAAAACCAGCAGCCAAGAAGACGCCAGCGGCAAAGAAGAAACCAGCGGCTAAGAAAAAACCAGCAGCCAAGAAGACGCCAGCGGCAAAGAAGAAACCAGCGGCTAAGAAGAAACCAGCTAAGAAAAAGTAAGCATTTATTTAATAATATTTTATTTATTAGGAGGTACTGTGAAGTATATCTATACGGCACCTGATTGCCCAAAGTGTGAAACACTAAAGGAAAGTTATAAAGCGCAGAACATTGAATATGTTGAGAGAGATGCGGATAGGCTTAAAAAACCTGCAGACGATAGAGACGATATTGATGTTGAGGCGTTTGTACAACTTTCGATGCAAAACATGATTTTACCCGTAGAAATAAACAGCTAGAACCAAAGACCTGCCTCTATTACTAAATTTCTTCCGGGTTTGTTTGGGGAACTAATGAGCTTTGAACGGCTATAATATTAACATGCAGTCTCCATAGCTGTAAAATCTATAGCCGAGGCTTATAGCTTCTTCGTAAGAAGAAGCTATGTTTTCCCCTCCTGCAAAAGCAGACACAAGAAGAATTAACGTTGACCTCTGCAAGTGAAAGTTTGTTATTAATGAATCAGTAAGCTTAAACTTATATGGTGGATATATAAACAAATCGGTCCATCCCGAGCTTTCTTTTGTTGTGTGATTTCTCGCTAATGTCTCCAGGACTCTACATGTTGTTGTACCGGTAGCAATAATTCTTTTACCGAGTGACTTTGCTTTATTTATAGTGTCAATAGCTGCTTCAGGGATATTGTAGAACTCTTTGTGTATAGTGTGTTGTCTGAAATCTTCTTCTTTTATGGTTTGAAATGTTCCTAAGCCAACATGTAAGGTTATGTAAGCTATCTTTATTCCTTTGTTAGTTAATTCCTGCAGAATGTTTTTTGTAAAGTGAAGGCCAGCGGTGGGAGCAGCAATTGCTCCCATTTTTTTTGCATAAATGGTTTGGTAACGTTCTTCATCATGTATTCCTGATGATTTGTCCTCTGGATTTCTTTTTATATACGGAGGTAATGGCATGCGGCCAGAGTTTTCCAGCATTTCTATAAATTTCTTTCTATCTTCAAATTTAATTATCCAACTTCCTGTGTCATTTCGGCATACAAGACGTCCTATTACAGTATTATTGCCAAAATACAGGGATTCATTGTCCTTTAGTCCATGATTTGATTGTAAAAGTATTTCCCACGTATTGTAGTTTATTTCTTTAATAATGAGACCTTCTACCCTGCCGCCAGTTGCCCTGGAGCCTATTATTCTGGCAGGGACTACTTTCGTATCGTTCAGGACTAAGACATCTCCGCTATTTAAATATTCAATAATATCGTAAAAGTTTCTGTGTTCGATTTTGGCGCTTTTTCTGTGAAGTACAAGCAGGCGTGATTCATCTCTTTTTGCAGTTGGCTGCTGGGCAATAAGATGCTTTGGAATAGTATAGTCATAATGACTGATTTTGTAGGCTTCTGCATTCATAAAACTTTTGTGCATAAAATCGAATTTTATAATAAGAAATCTTGAAAAGTTTATTTATGTGTTGTTATACAAGATGTTGAGATTTTTTTCAAACAAACATTAAATATAGTAAAATGTGGATGATTTCAATCCTAAACACAAAAAAATATTATAAAAAAGGCTTGACAAAGGTGAGAAATGGTGTATTTTCCAACCTAAATGGTGAACTATGGGTAGCAATGGGGAATAGCCATGTTTACGGGAAAATATCTACATACTATTGATGATAATAATCGACTAGCCATGCCTTCTTCGATACGAAAATGTGTTGATGAGGAAAAAGAAGGTAAAGGGTTCTTTATAACTCCGGGTTTAGACAAATGTCTTGCCATATATCCTCCACTTCATTTCAAAGAAATAACAAAAAAATTATCAGAACTTATGTTTACTAATCAAAAGGCGCGGACTTTCCAGCGCCTTTTTTTTTCGAGGTCAAGTAGCTTTGTTACCTGTGACAAACAGGGGAGGATTATTATACCTCAACTGCACAAGGATTATGCTGGCCTTAAGAAGGAAGTCGTTATTATTGGTGTAATGGACAGGATCGAGATATGGGACTTACAACACTGGAATGAATTCGAAGAAGATAACGAGCAGAATTTTGAAAGAGATGCAGAAGATCTGTTTCGACTGGGTTCTGCCACGAATCAATGATGAAATAAACCAGTTTCATAAAATTTAGCAAATGAATAGAGTTTTTATCAATGATTTTTTCTGATGATGGCCACCCTCCGCATAAGCCTGTTATGCTTAATGAAGTCATAAGCTTCATTAAACCAGGTAAGGGGGACATCATCGTTGATGCTACAATTGGTGCTGGAGGACATAGTTGTGAAATATTAAAGATGATAGAGCCTGACGGACTCCTTATAGGAATAGATAAGGATGCTGAGATATTGAAGATAGCAGGCAGGTATCTATCAAAGATAAGCGATTCTTACAAATTGTATCAGGCCGACTATGTAGACTTAGATTATATTCTGAATAAATTAGAAATTAGTAAGGTCCAGGGTATTTTGCTTGACCTTGGAGTTTCGTCTTTGCAACTGGATTCCGAGGAGCGTGGTTTCAGTTTTATCAGGGAAGGCCCTTTAGATATGAGAATGGATAGATCACAGGGTAAAACGGCTGAAGATTTGCTGAAAAGACTTTCTGAAAAAGAGATGGCAGATATTTTCTGGCGATATGGTGAAGAAGGAAGGTCTCGACGCATTGCCAAGGCTATTATGCAGGAACGGAAAAGGGGGGCAGAGATAAAAACAACGACCCAATTATCAAAAATTGTTGAAAAGGCATTATACACACCAAGGAAATATCAAAAGAAGAGAAGAATCCATCCTGCCACTCGAGTATTTCAAGCGCTGCGAATAGCGGTAAATGATGAGTTAAAGAGTCTGGAGCATTTCTTAAATAATGTATGTGAGTTCCTGGCCAGTGGCTCAAGAATTGTTGTGGTATCCTTTCATTCTCTTGAGGATCGTTTAGTCAAGAATGCCTTTCGTAATGGGCAAGCCGCATCCAGTCTGGAGATTCTTACAAAAAAACCTTTAAGTCCCCTTGATTCAGAAATCAGGGAGAATGTCAGAGCCAGGAGTGCTAAACTTCGCGCAGCAGAAAGGACGTAACTTATGAAAGTTTGCAGATATGGTTGTATACTTGTTGTTCTTTTAGTAATGGCAATTTTCACTATGTCGGAAGGGTCGAGAATAATAAAAATTGGATACGATGTTACAGAAATGGAAAATGAGCTGGCGAAATTATCAGAAGAGGGCAAAAAATTAAGATTCAGATCAGACAAATTGAAAAGGCCGGAATTGATATCTTTGAAAGTAAAAGATATGAAACTTGATCTGATTGTTCAGGAAGATGAAGGTATCGCTATTGTAAAAAAATCTCATAAAAACCTGAACAAAAGATTGCCTGGCAAAATTGAAGCGTAAGTGTTTAAAATTTCAAATTAAATCAGTTGTAAAGAAATATAATGCTAAACACAAATAAAATTCCAAAGTGTTTTAAAATAAGAGTAAACATCTTATGCCTCTGCATTTTTGTAATCTTTACTGCCCTTTTATATCAATTAGTTCGCATACAGATTTTTGACCACAAAAAATATACTTCTTTAGCGTTTTCTCAGCAATTCAAAAAACAGGATATTCCCACAAGAAGGGGAGTTATTTTTGATAGAAACGGGTTGACGCTTGCAGAATCAGTTCAAGTAAGTTCTGTCTTTGCAGATCCATTAGCCATAAAGGATAAAAAGAAGACAGCTCAGGTAATATCTCAGGTATTGGGATTAAATAAAACAAAAGTTGAAAAACTATTAAACAAAAAAAAGAGGTTTGTATGGATAAAAAGAAGGATACCGGATGAACAAGAAGATGTATTAAGACAGTTAAATCTTAAAGGTATTGGTTTTAGATATGAGTACAAAAGGATCTATCCATATGAAAAATTATGTTCTCATATATTGGGTTTTACTGATATTGATCAAAATGGTTTAGAAGGTATTGAGAGTTCCTTCAACCATGTTATTACTGGAAGTAAAGGTTCCAGGGTAGTAGAAAAAGATGGTCGCCAGCGGCAGTTTTCTACACTACAAGGAGAGACCGTTTCTGCAAAATATGGCGACAGCGTCTTTTTAACTATTGATTGTAAGATTCAGGCTATAGTTGAGGATGAGCTTGAGAATGCATGTTCAAAGTGGAACCCGGAGTCGGCTGTCGCGATAGCAATGGACCCTTTTACAGGAGAGGTATTAGCAATGGCTAATTACCCTTCGTTTAATCCAAATTTCGTGCAGGATTCTAGTCCACGAGAAAGGCGTAACAGGGCAATTACGGATTTCTTTGAACCTGGTTCATTGATTAAACCCCTAATTGTGAGTGGTGCACTTGATAGTGGCTTAGTGAAAGAAGAAGATCAGTTTTTTTGTCATAATGGCGCTTTTAAAGTTAGAAACAGGGTAATCAGGGATGCTCATTCATATGGTTATTTAAGTGTGTCTGACATAGTAATTCATTCCAGCAATATTGGAATGGCACAATTAGGGATGCGTATGGATAAAAACAGATTATACAGCTATTTGAAGGGTTTTTCTTTTGGTGAGAAAACTGGAATTCAATTACCTGGTGAGGCCAAAGGAATAGTAAGGCCTTTGAACCTTTGGTCGCTTGATTCAATACTATCAGTTTCCTTCGGGTACGAGATCGCAGTGACACCGATACAATTGGTAACCGCTTACTGCTCTATTGCTAATGGAGGGACATTACTGAAACCACAAATAGTTAGCAAAATAACTGACTATTCAGGTAAAAGAGTGAAAAAGAGATATAAAACTCCTGAACGAGTTAGAAGAGTTATTTCTCCAGAAATTGCGAGGGAAGTAATGTCTCCTATTCTGGAGAATGTTGTAAAGGAAGGAACGGGTAAAAAAGCAATGCTTTTTACATATAGTGTTGCAGGTAAGACTGGGACAGTTAAAAAATTACAGAGAATTGGGGGCAGAATGAAATATTCCAATAAATATATTGGTTCATTTGTTGGATATGCTCCTGTGGATGAACCTAAAATTTGCGTCCTGCTGTCTTTAAATGAACCGAAAAACGGCGCTTATTATGGAGGTACAGTAGCAGCGCCGGCGGTAGGGAACATTATAGAAAGGACGCTTGATTATATGGAAGTTGGGCCGCAATATGTACAAACGGCTCAAAGATAATTTAGTGGGGAGAAATTTTGTTTGTTACGAAGGGGGGTGATACATGGTCAAAAATGCTGGAAGGTAGGTACATCAGTGGGTGATGTATTGATACCCTATGCTGCCCCAAGATTTGGGGTCAGTGTAGGGTATCGTTTATAACTTTTTTAAAATATTCTTAGGGGAAAATATTATGACAGAAAAAGAATTAGAAAAACACAACTTTCTGACCTGGTGTAGATATGCTACTACAGAAGATCTTGAAAAGGCTAGAGGAGAAAATACTGAAGTATGGGGAAGGTTGTATAGTGAATATTCAGATGAAATCCAAATAATTGACAAAACAAGACATCTGTATGAATCCATATCTCAGCATGATATAGGAATACAAAGATATGATCTTTCCTTGAAAATTTCAATATAATAACCATGGTTTTTTAATGAAATTAAGTGCGTTGGTTCACCATTTAGACTCAGGGGGAACATACAACTTTAGTGATGTTGAGATTACGGGTATTACCAATGACTCACGAAAGGTAAGGCCTGGTTATATCTTTGTTGCTATTAAGGGATATAAAACAGACGGGCATAATTTCATTAAAAAATCTCTCGAAAGTGGTGCACAAGCAATCGTTAGTGAGGAAAGGTTTTCTCTTAATAAAAAAATTCCTCAAATAATTGTACGTAACACTAGAAAAGCGCTTTCCTCTTTGAGTTGTTGCTTTTATAACAACCCATCTCAAAAAATTAATGTTGTTGGAGTGACTGGAACAAATGGTAAGACTACTACTACATTTCTAATCAAATCGATAATTGAAAAAGCTGGTTACAAGGTTGGGCTAATCGGTACGATTAATTATCAAATAGGGGAAAAAATTATACCTGCACAGGAAACAACTCCTGAATCAGTCGAGCTTCAAAGACTCATCGCAGAAATGGTAGAGGCAAAGATAAAATTTGCAGTTATGGAAGTGTCTTCTCACTCAGCTATTCAGCATAGGATTGAGAATATTAATTTTAAAACCGCTGTTTTTACCAATATAACCACCGAACACATGGATTATCATAAAACGATTTCAAATTATGTGGATGCCAAGGTAGAGTTGTTTAAGAATTTAACAAAAGACTCTTTTGCAATATTAAACGCGGATGATGAATTTAGTGAATACTTTGCCGATAGAACAAGTGCAAAAATCTTATGGTATGGGATAAAGAATAATGCTGATATAAAAGCTGAGATATGTAGAGAATCTATAAGTGATATTATGATTAAGTTAAATTATTCGGGAAGAGAAATAGATATGAAAATACCCTTTATGGGTTTACACAATGTTTATAATTCACTTGCTTCCGTTGCCAGTGCAATTTCACTTGGATTTGAACTGGATGTAATAAAAGCCGGTATCGAGACTGCACCAGTTGTACCGGGAAGGTTAGAAGCCGTACCCTGTAAGCGCGGGTTTAAGGTTGTAGTTGACTATGCTCATACACCACATGCACTCGAGACGGTACTGCATGCCCTTAAGAACCTGGTCAAAGGCAGGATACTCCTTGTTTTTGGTTGTGGGGGTGATAGAGATAAAGAAAAGCGTCCAATGATGGGGAAAGTAGCTGATGAGAACTCGGACATATTCTGGTTAACAAATGACAATCCGCGTTCAGAGGATCCGCAAAGCATAATAGAAGACATCAAGGCAGGAATAAAATCCGGACGAATATTTTATATTCAAACAAGCAGACATACAGCAATAGAGGAAGCACTTGCAGAGGCAAAGAGTGATGATCTGGTGCTGATTGCCGGCAAAGGACATGAAAAACATCAAATAATAAAAGATACCATAATTCCTTTCGATGACAGAGAAGTGGTTAAAAAGATACTATCGAACAATTCCGATATATAGGTCTCTAAATCGACAATTTCTTGCTTTTTTTGACCGCCCGCCTGCATCTGTCGGGCAGGGAACTTGTCGACTTATAGACTGTTCTACCACACCGTCTGGTGTGTTAAAGAAAAATGTTTAATAACAAATAAAATTCCTAGACTATCAAGTTATTTCATGATTTAGCTATCATTCGTTACGTAAACAAGACAGACCTCTCTTTCGAGAGGATTCCAATTCTGGAATCCTCTCGAAAGAGAGGTCTGTCTTCTAAATTTTTGTACTAAATAAGGGAAAGTCCTCGGCGCTTTTTGTCCGGGGAAAGTTTGAAAACCGTAGGTTTTCATTTTACAACCTGGCCGAACCTGAACATATGTGAGATAAGCTCAGCTTTGCTTAATATCCATCCCCTTTTTGGTTCCCGCCTGAGTGGCGGACCTGTAACAGCTCACAGGAGCGGCTTCATAAGCTGGCTTGGCCAGGTTGAGTGTTACTGATGTAGCCTGATTATTGTGCCTTTGTATAGTATTCCTATTTAAAAGATAAGGAAAAGATGGCAAAAAGGCTGAAATTACTTACTTACCTGGTTTTTATCTTCATAATGTTAAGTTTATTAA
>JACZYU010000059.1 GCA_022570935.1 Planctomycetota bacterium
CCAATTCCTGTTCTATGTCAAGGTTGCGTAACCTCCTGATCGGTTCCTCAAAAAATGCCTTTTGAGCGACACTCATGGAGTCTTTGACCTCTCCATCTTGCGCAAGTTGAGATATTAAGGAATAACCTCGTTTCTTTAGTTCTTCTTCAAGCAGTTTCTTAGTTTGAGTGAAAAAAAACCAGATACTAGCTATACCAATGGATGTAATTAATAAACTGGTGAACAAAATAAATTTGAATCTTATTCCAATCTTAAACATTTGAGATCCTTTAAATTTTTAGCCACTCTGCCTGTTCCCGCCTGCCGTGGGCAATCTATTGAAATATTAAACGTTATGAAAGACATTTATTAAACTATGAAATAACATGCACTTTTCAAATGTAAATATCATTTTGCGAAGCCACGCTGAGCGAGGCGAAGCAAAATACAATAAATTAGTAACCGAAGGGAGCTAATTTATGGATATACAATTATGTGTGGTTCTCCCAGAATTGCTTCCAATTTTAATCCAAGTTTCTTTGCAGTGTCAGTATTTATGGCTAACTTAAAGCTGTCCGGATTGACTATGCCGAGTGAGTCCGTAGATGGTCTTTCTAATATTTCTCCGGCTAATTGGGCAGCTTGTCTTCCAACGAATTTATAATCTGAAAACACTGCCGCTAATGCACCTGCCTTCACGAAAACATCCGACGTACATAGCAAAGGTATATTGTTTTTGAGTGTTGTGGATTTAATAAGATCAAAAGATTTCTTTGTTACCACTGTGCTATCAGGCAGTAACCACAGGGCATCAATCCTGCCAATCAGGTTCTCCAGGGCTTCAGATACCATTTTTGAAGATTTAATCTCATATTTAACTAAATTCACACCTATATCCTTTACCTTTGTTTCAGCGCTTTCAATAATGTTTCCTGTCTTAGAAGGATCATAAATTACACCTAAATTCTGTAGTGAATCTAAAATGGTTTGATATCCTTTCAATTGTTTTTCTATCGAGATTTCGGTGGCAATGCCTGTGATGTTAAGTCCGGCAAGCTGAAATCGTGCATGGTTAATCACCATGCAGAAGACTATAGGGATATCCTTAATTTCTTCTTTCGCTATGGTTGTAGCCAAAACTCCTATTGTAAGAATAATATCCGGGTTTTTTTCCCTTACCTTGCGTACTATCTTATGTCCAACCTTCATCTTGCCCTTCAGATCGTAAATGGATTTTATGGTGATATTCTTTTGAATACATTCGTCCTGGAATCCTTTTACAACTTTGTTATATGCGGAGAGGTTCTGACTCTTGATCACTATCGCGGTTTTTTCGGCATAAGCACAGTAAGCGCTGTGGAAAAGTATCCAGAGGATAAAAATGAAAATGGAATATATGCGGGTTTTGTTAATCATCGCTCAAAATTAGTATTGCAATGCAGCAATATTAGGATATTACTTTATTGCGGATGTCTCTTAAGGTATTATCTCTTCATCTTGTACAAATAAATTTGCTAAATTGATTATTAAGTAACAAAAACAATGCCAAAAGGAGTGGGGAAATATGATTGTTCCCTGACAAAACCCATGATTTCATAAGTCTCAAGTATGAAAAAGGTTGTGTAACTATTTATTATTGGTGTCCTTGTATAATTACATATAAAATATACCATGGCACAGTTCTGCAATGTCACACTTTTGTGTCATGACACACTTTGTAAGGCAAGGTAATCTTTCTAAATCTCGTGTTGTTTAAAGTAATCAATCAGAATTGGTATTGCAATTCAACAATGAAGGATCTTCCCGGTTGTGGATAATCGGTAGGCACTGTATTCCGTGGGGCTGAGTCTTTATAACTTTTATCAAAGAGATTAAAAATAGAACCCTTAATCTCAAGATGGTCAATGAAATTTTTTCCAATCAGCGTTAGGTTTACCAGGGCATAAGAAGATAAATCATGCCTGGTGTCATCAAATTCTCTGGGCCTTGGTCCGATGAAGAGGGTGTGCAGGTTTGCATTTGCATACTTCCAGAATCCTGCATTAATACCAATATTTCCACTGTGGACAGGAACATCAGCCAGCCTTTTTCTTTCCCTTGTTTCTTCGGCCTTCTGAAAGGTATAATTGGCAAAAACATAATTATCATTTCCAAAGTCGGCCTTTAGTTCTGCTTCAACTCCTAATGCCCTTGCTCCACCACTGTTTACAAACTTGTCAGGGCTTTGTGCTGTATCCAAAATAATTCTATCTCTTATTCGGTTATAAAAGTAATTTATGTTACCCCTTATGTGCCTGGTAAAATTATAACCCAGGCCGAACTCGAATGTATTTATCTTTTCCGGATCAAGGTTGGGATCACCTACCCTCTGAGCATTATTTACAAGGAACAACTCCTGGAAACTGGGCGCCTTGAAGGCAGTCGCAAACAGTAGTTTCAGGTGTGCATCCTCTATAAATCTCCATATAAACCCGACCCTTGGATTGGTTGTACTGCCAAATCTCGTGAACTGGTCACGCCTCACACCAATAGTTAAATCTATGTTCTTTGTGATATTCCACTCATCCTGAAGATAAAACGCCCATATCTGTCTTGTAGCCCTTCTGGTAAAGGGAAGGGTATCAGAAAAATCCGTAACTGATGGGAGGGGGGCATTTGTTACGGGATGAGAATTTTTACTAAATTTTATATCGTGCTGGTGAATCCATTCGTATTGAAAGCCAAACGTTAATTCATTTCCTTCAAATACGTTATAGTTAACTTGATTTTCAAAGCCGATAGTCCTTTGCTTAAATCGTAATTGCCCCTTTATACCTTCAGGAAAGACCTGCCCAAGCGAGTCCACAAAGCCATCGGGACGCCGCTCAAAGAAAGGATCATAGTTATACTGGTCATAATATATTTTTGGTGTCATACTGAGTCTTTCACCCAGGTCCAATTTATAAGTTAATTCAGAAAATATGTAGGTATCCCGTATTATCGTGTCCTCATTGAGGGCATTACCGACACCTATAAAATCCTTTCTCCTTTTCTTCATATATTTACTTTTGATTTCCAGGTTATTGTATGATAGTTTCAGATTCAGGTCTGTCTTTTCCCTTCTGGTTTGAGATTGTCCGGGACTTCTAGAGGCCGCAGCCGGAAAAAGAATGTCTTGTTCAATCTTTTTACTAAAACCTTCCGTATCAAAATAATCAAAAAATCCGGAAATCTGCAGGTCTCCGTATTCTTTGCCGAATAACATGTTAAAATTCTGTGTACTAAAGGAGCCTCCACTCGTTGTCAATTGAAAGCCATCTATATCTTCTGTATCTTTTGTTATGATGTTAACAACTGCGAGGAAGGCATTTTGACCATACAAGGCTGAGCCAGGCCCCCTGATAATCTCTATCCTTTTTACATTTTCAACCGGAAGGTCGTTAAAATTCCACATAGCCCCACCCCTCCACGGGTCATTAACAGAATGCCCGTCTATCAAGACCTTTATTTTTTGTGAGGCATCATCCAGCACACCCCTCACGGCAATTTCTCTCTCACCTGTTTCATCCATAGAGATATAAAAACCGGGTACTATTTTTAAAGCATCCACTAATGTTCTGAAACCCATTTGTTTGATTTGCCTGGCCGTAATCACACTCATTATTGCCGGAGATTTGGAAACGGATCTAGGTCTTTTTAAGGCGCTGACAACTATCTGCTCTTCCGAAAAGATTGCGAACATTTCTTCGAGTCCTGTTTCCTCTTCCTGTGCAAATGAATTCGCTAAATAAGTAAGCATGAAGCATAAAAATGTGCACAGTAAAAGATTAAATTTTAGCATTCTTTTGAATAAAATATTCATTTCTCACACTTCCTTATTTCATAACTCTTAATTTGATATCCTTAAAATGCCTGCTTTGAAAATATAGTCTATAAAAATGGTGAAATCATTGTAGAAGGCACACTAGGACTAAAGTGATTAAATGTGACTTAATGATATATGTTGAACAATTTGGGGTTGAATATAAATTTAACAACAGAAATAGAAAATTGTGTTGATAAAGTTATCGGATTAACATCCTTGTTAGTAGGAAGGTTGTCTGCGTTCCTTTAATTAAAATAAAATGTTAATTTAAAATCCATTAAAGTCAAGCAAATTATAACGACTTGTCCACCATTATGCCTGCTTTATAGCAAGGTCTGAATTATATCCCTCAAACCGGGCTTGCTTAATTCCTTGAGTTCGTACTTTGCTCTCACAATGGGTTTGTTTATCTTGATTATTTTGCCTAAATCTATTGGCGTGCCGATGATGACGGTATCACAATCTGTTTTATTGATAGTTTCTTCAAGTTCGCGGATTTGTTTCTTGCCATAACCCATGGCAGGGAGAAGATTATCAATACCAGGGTATTTTTTGAATATCTCTTTTATACTCCCAACGGCAAAAGGTCTTGGATCAACAAGTATGGATGAACCATACTTCCTGGCGGCCATGACGGCAGCACCATAAGCCATACCTCCATGAGTCACTGTCGGTCCGTCTTCCACAGCAAGAACCTTGCGGCCCTTGATTCTCTCCGGGTTTTCAACCGTAATATGCAGAGACGCATCAATGACAGAAGCCTTTGGATTTGTTTTTTTAATATTATCTTTAACCTTGATTATGTTTTCAGCATCAGCAAATTCTTCTTTGCTTATAATTACTATGTCTGCAAGTATCAGGTTGGTTTCGCCGGGATAGAATGTTACTTCGTGTCCCGGCCTGTGGGGATCGACAAGGGTTATGTGGACGTCAGGTTTATAAAAGGGTAAATCATTGTTGCCGCCATCCCATATGATTATATCGGCCTCCCCTTCTGCTTTTCTTAATATGGCCTCGTAATCAACACCTGCGTAGACGACAGTTCCCTGTTCAATGTGCGGCTCATATTCCTCCATCTCTTCAATTGTACAGTCGTGCATGGCAAGGTCTTCATATGTTTCGAATCGCTGCACTTTTTGCTTTACCAAATTGCCATAGGGCATTGGATGACGGATAGCCACAACCTTCTTCCCTGCTTCTTTTAATATCTGACATATCCTTCTTGTGGCAGCGCTCTTTCCACATCCTGTTCTGACTGCGCAGACTGCAATAACCGGCACTTTACTTTTGAGCATTGTTTGCTCAGCGCCCATGATAACAAAACTGGCACCTGCTGCCTGAACCTCACTGGCCTTGTGCATCACGTATTCGTGGGACACATCACTATAGGAAAAAACCACTTCGTCAATTCTGTGGTCCTTGATAAGTTTCGTTAACTCCTTTTCATCATAAATGGGAATACCGTCAGGGTATAATCTACCGGCAAGTTCTGATGGGTATTTCCTACCATCAATGTTGGGGATCTGGGTTGCTGTGAAGGCAACAACGTCATAGTCTTCGTTGTCTTTAAAAGAGACATTGAAATTGTGGAAGTCTCTCCCTGCTGCACCCATTATTAAAACCTTCTTTTTTTTCATAGTGACTCTAGGATAAAACGTTTATTAACAGGTTGTACTGGCCTGGAATTATATCCTACAACAGTCTTGAATTTCTTTATCTGCGCCTCTGACATCTCAACCGGAGTTTTAAGGACATGCCAATTAACACCTTCAGTGCAAGGCGGTGTAGTAAGGGACCCAAAATAGCGATAGAAAGACCTGTTGTCTGGTAATAAGTCAGCAGCATTTATGTTTATTGAGCTTACGACTTTCTCTTTGCCTATCTCTTCGGGTATATTATTCCAGAGTGTTTGAATGGTATCATTGTGTTTTCCTTTTTTAATGAATACACCCACTACGGAGAGTTCGCTACTTTTGTTCTGAAGAACCAGATGCATTTCCATGTCGTAAGATTTGCCCTCAACTTCATGTTCACTTGGATGATGAAAATGGAACTGCAGTAGTTCATAAATTTCACCATCTATTGTTATTACACTGCCAGGTTTATATTTTACTTTTATAGTGTGGCCGTTATTGATTATTTTCAATGGTGTTTCTTTATAAGAAAATTTAATACTGTCTAAATTAGTCTTGTAAGATTTACTGATATTTATGGGTGATTGAGCTATGCCATTTTCACATAAGAAAAAATCTGGATTTAGATTTTCCCAGTGTTTGGGCCCGTGCTCTCTCATATCCCCAATGATGAACTACTTGTTTTGTGATATGTGTCACAGCTTAAAACTACTATAGTATTAAGCAAATATCAATAGAAAACAGTTTCGATTATTGTATCTTCAAAATCTCCTTGCCTTGATTCTGTATTGGGAATACAATCAGCCTTTGCAAAGGAATGTTTCTCTGGAAATTTGCTGCCTCGCATAAGTTTCTTTCAACATAATAATGCATAGTGGTATAATGTTAAGGTTATCCGTATTGTGTCTCCTGGTTATTTCATACTTGCTGATTTATATGCATACTTCAACTGCAGAACAAGTAAAACTTGATATTAAGGAACACCGCCTGGAAAATGGCTTGAGGCTGCTTATGCACCAGGACCACTCATCGCCTATCATAAGTTTCCAGGTATGGTATAATGTGGGTTCCATAAACGAGAGACCGGGTATAACCGGTATTTCACACCTGTTTGAACATATGATGTTCAAGGGATCAAAGAATGTTGATCCGGAAGAGCACAGCCGTATTATTCAGCGTAATGGTGGTACGGATAATGCCTTTACCACTGAGGATATGACCGCTTATTTCGAAAATCTTCCCAGCTCCCAGATTGAATTAGCAGTGAAACTGGAGGCAGACAGGATGGCCCACCTTCGGCTTACGGCTGAGACCCTGGCGTCTGAAAGGCAGGTGGTAAAGGAGGAGAGGCGCATGCGGGTTGATAATTCACTTTATGGTAAACTGAATGAGGGTCTTTACTCTACCTCATTTCTTGCACACCCGTATCGATGGCCCGTAATAGGCTGGATGTCCGATATAGATGCCATAACTCTGGAGGACTGCAAGTCTTTTTACAGTACACACTATGCGCCAAATAATTCTACCGTCATAATACTTGGAGACATAGATTTTGATGAAACCATATCCATGGTGGAGAAGTATTTTGGACATATACCTTCTGCAGAGCGTCCGGATGAGGTGATCCCAATGGAGGAACCGCAAAGTCAGGAAAGGCATAAAGACATTTATGTTGATACCCAGTTTCCCTGGCTTGCTGTTGCTTATCACATACCGGAGGCAGCCCATGATGACATTCCGGTACTGGAACTTATTGAAAATATACTCACGGAAGGACGCAGTTCCAGGCTCTACAGGAAGATCATATATGAAGATCAGTCTGCCCTGTCCGTCTTTGCATCTGTTGACAAGTACAAAGACCCGGGACTATTTGTCATTACGGTCAGAAGTATAAAGCAAGGGCATACTCCGGAAGAAGTAGCATCTGTCATCAAGGAAAGCCTGGAGCAACTGAAGGCCGAAAAAGTAACAGAACGTGAACTTGAGAAGGCTAGAAACCAAATGGAAACAAACCTGATCTTTGGTCTCCAGACCAACTTTGTCAGAGGCATCAGGCTAGGGTTCAGTCTGGCAAGGACTGGTGATCCGCTGGGGTTTGTAAAGAATCTGGAGAAATATCGCCATGCAACTGCGGATGATATACAAAAGGTAGCAAAGAAATATTTTACACCTGAGAATCGAACCATAGTGAAGTTGCTTCCAAAGGGAAATTCAGATAAACCTGTAAGATAAACCTGTGAGGTACACATAAGGGTAATTACTAATTTACAAATCCTAAAATCGGATATAGAAATTCTAAACAAATCCTAAAATCAAATGACAGAAATTTAAAACAAGGTTTAGAACATTTGAACTTGTAATCTTGAAATTGCCCGCCCCGTTAGACAATTATGATATCAGTATTTGTATGTTACATAGTAAAAAAGATAATAATTTTTATTGGCATTAAGAATAAAACATATCTAACAGGGTGAACATTTAGGGTTTCGTGCTTCGGATTTAGTGATTTTTAATTCTCAAAAAATCTGTCCCTATGTAAAATTACGTATGTTAAAGATCGCAAATTCTTATTTCTGTCGCTATGTGCTCACAATTATTTTGATTCCATTCTCAATCCTTGTTAATGATAGATACCTGCGGGGTGCAGGAATGGATGAAGGAAACGTAGTACCCATGAAATACCAGAAGACAAAACTAGATAACGGATTAAGCATAATCATGGTCGAACACCATGAATTACCTGTTGTTGCGATAGATCTGCTGGTGAAGGCCGGCTCTGTGCATGATCCACGGGGAAAGTCCGGGCTTGCACATATAGTTGCACAACTCCTCCGTGAAGGTACACGTTCAAAAGGTTCTCTGGAGATATCTGAGGAGATAGACTTTATAGGTGGCTCACTGAGTGTGGATTGTGAATACGATTCGTCATCAGTTACGACTACGGCACTTGTAAGACATTTTAATACTATACTTGACTTGGTTTCTGAGGTTGCAAGATTTCCTGCGTTTCAATCAAAAGACATAGAATTTCACAGGGATAAGGCCATAACCTCTATACTAAGGGAGAAGGATGATAAGGCGTCCATAGCCGGCAGACATTTCAGTGAGATGCTTTACGGTGTTCATCCTTATGCTCATCCTCCCATTGGAACTGTGGAAGGTCTTAAGGCGATTTCAAAAAATGAAATCATACATTTTCACAAGAGTAATTATCTCCCCAACAATTCTATACTGACAGTAGTTGGTGACATCGATCCTGCAAACACACTTGCTGCCATTAAAAAAACCTTTGGTGATTGGAAGAAAGGTGACGTTCAGGAATTAGTATTACCGTCTATACCAAAAATAAACGGTTATAAGATAAGGATTATAGATAAACCGGATCTGACACAGACAGAAATACTCCTGGGGCATCCGGGTATTACCCGCGATGATCCTGATTACTTCCCAATTATGTTACTGAACTATATTTTTGGCAGGGGGCCTGCGTCTAGGCTTTATACCAGGGTAAGGGCGGAGAAGGGTCTTACCTATGGCGCCAACAGTCGATTTGCGATGAGAAAATTACGGGGGCCATTTTATATAAGGACTTACAGTAAGAATGAAACCGCAATTGAAACTCTTAGACTGGTTCTGGATGAGTTGAAGAAACTGAAGTCAGACGGTGTGACAAAGGAAGAATTAGACAGTGCCAAATCATATTTCGTTGGACACTTTCCCTTGAGTATGGAGACACCTTCCCAGATAGCCGCTAAGATAATAGATCAGGAATTTTACGGCCTGCCCGAGGATTATCTGGATAAATACCTGGATAATGTAAGGGCTGTTTCCATGGAAGACATTGATCGTGCAATAAAAAGGGTACTTGATCCTGGGAATGTAGTAATCACACTCGTAAGCAGGGCAGAAGACATCATGGAGGAGACAAAAGTATTAGGAGAGGTAGAGCTACGGAAGCCGTAAGGGCATTGAACATTAATTGATTCTCAAGTATTTAGAGGAGATAAAATGGCAGGACAAAAAGCAACTAACATCAAATGGCATCACGGCAAGATTATAAAAGAAGACAGGGTGAAATTGCTGAATCAGAAGGGTGTAACCATATGGCTTACAGGCCTCTCAGGTTCTGGTAAATCAACCATTGCTGTTGAGCTTGAACATGCCCTCATTGAGAACAGACATCAGGCATACATACTCGATGGTGACAACATACGTCATGGCCTGAATAAAAACCTTGGGTTTTCGCCTGAAGACCGTACTGAGAATATTCGCCGGATTGGTGAAGTTGCAAAATTATTTACGGATGCAGGCATAATAACAATCGCAGCCTTTATCTCTCCATATAGAGAAGACCGGGATGCTGTCAGGAAATTGCTGAACGATGGTGAATTTATAGAGGTATATGTTGAATGTCCTCTCGATGTTTGTGAGGAGCGTGATACAAAAGGTTTATATAAAAAGGCACGTGCAGGTGAGGTTAAGGACTTTACCGGTATTTCAGCACCCTATGAAGAACCGCTCAATCCTGAGTTAACGATTGATTCATCAAAGCAGACGGTTGAGGAATCAACGAGGGCAATATTGAATTATCTTGAGGAAAAAGGATATGTTAAGTTTTAGACGATGGCGAAAAAATGAAGTGGAAATAGAAATGCTATCTTGAACCCAAATCTGTCTTGATAAATGGTCATTTTAATCATAATTGGCTCATTTATACCATTTCACATCTAAATCCTTTTCATACAATTATTAATTGTTTCTTTTCGATGCCACTTGACAAATAATGATTTAATGCAACAGTCAGTCTCCATTTTAACTTTTTTAAGAGTAAAAAAGAGAGGAGGTGAAAAAAGAAATTCCCTTAAATAGGAATCTACTAAAATGGTTTATTTTTTAAGAAAGGAGAAATCATGGAAAAAAAAGAACTAGTTGCCAGATTGCTTGCAGCCAAGGAGGCCTCAGGAAAGACTTATGATGAAATAGCAGAGCCTCTTGGTTATTGTAATGTTTATGTAGGACAGCTTTTTCGCGCCCAGGCACAATTAAAGGAAAACGCCGTATCAAAACTCGCAGAACTCGTTCCAGGACTCAATGATGAGCTTCTCGGTGAAATGCGTAAATGCCCTATGCGCTCATACGACCCCAGCATTATTCAGGAACCCAATATCTACCGAATGACAGAGGTTTGCCTGCATTATGGAGATTCTATCAAAGCTGTCATGAATGAAATCTTTGGCGACGGGATTATGTCTGCCATAGACTTCAAATTGACTGTTCACAAGGTTGTAGGTGATAAGGGGGAAGATCGCATGGTGGTAACCATGAATGGAAAATTCCTTCCGCACATTGAACAGTCAAAATAATCTATGTAAGTTATCGATTCATTTAAAGTCTAAGTCTACCTTTTATATATTTTTTGATGTTGTCAGACTATTTGAGGGGAGGAAATGGAGATTCGGCCCAATATTATTAAATAGTCAATCCTGGTCCTGAAAATTCACCCTGTTCAATTCTAAAAGAGGCAGGATAAAAAAGCCCGCTATAAATGTGGGTTTTTTTATATGCTTTCCGGTGACTAGATCTTTAGGACGCTCTTTGTGATATTATGGCAATTCATTTTCAGTTGCGGTTTCTCCACGTTATGATATCTGCTACCGTTTATCCAACATTAATATCTCAGTTTAAAGAACGAATTTTATATACTTATCTATACCTTTTGTCAAAAGCCAATCACAATCGTCACATATCTAATTAACATAAAGGTTTTCTAAATCTACCTTCAAAAGCATTCCTATTCTGAAAGTTTTCTATTCATCTCAATAAAATACAATTTCTGCCACATTTTTCTCTAAACCTTTTACACATTATGCCGATAAACAATATTCACGTGTCTTTTTTATTATTTTAAATTTTTGAAAAGAAGGGAAAGCAAGAAATGTTATTAATGTTTTGGGGTGAAGGATTTAGAGCGAATGGTAAAGATTTTAACATCAACCACAAACAAGAGAAATTATCTATTTCCGATGGAATGTCAAATATCTTAAAAAATTTATTAAACTACCAGATTTTGCCATCAGATAAAAAATTTAATGGTTTATTGAATGCAGTGGGATTGAATTAAGACAGATAAACAATTTGCAAAAGCTAGTTAGGATTCCTTTAATTAAAGTAAAAAAACAGTTTTTTGCATTCAAATGAATGAAGGAGAAATAAAATGGAAGCAGTCGCAACAAAGAAAGAAGTCACGGAAGGAAAATTTCTGACATTTATTTTAGGCAGCGAAGTATATGGAATTGAGATACTCAAGGTTAGAGAAATTATCAAGCTTATGGACATTACAGCCGTACCACGAACCCCGGATTACCTGAAAGGCGTAATTAATCTGAGGGGAAAGGTTATACCCATAGTTGATTTGAGGTCAAAGTTTTCAATGCCAGAGATAGAGCATACTCAGGAAACCTGCATAATCGTCGCAGAAGTTAATCAAACGTCAATAGGAATCATAGTTGACAGCGTATCAGAGGTATCAAATATCAATAGTGAGGAGATTGAAGAGGCGCCGCATTTAGGGCAAGACATCGATACTGATTTCATATTGGGCCTGGGCAAGACGAAGGAAAGAATAGTAATACTACTCGATATTGAGCTGGTACTATCATCCGAAGATTTAGAGACGGTCGGACAGTTAGCAAAAGAATAGTTGACAGTTAGTTAATCTTGAACAGACGGAATTTTATTATTAATATTTTTCACTTTCATAAGGGAGTGGAAAATTAGCTCTCATTCAGGGAGTTAACTTTTTATATTTTCATTTTTAGGGGGGAGTAAGGCAGTGACTATAGGCAACAAATTTATTCTGGTTTTTTCTATATTTTTTATAGCCGTAATAGCAGGTGCATTCTTTGTCTTCAAGACCATAATTGAACAACAGGATGAGAAAGCAGTTGTTGATCTTGCCGGAAGACAGCGCATGTTAACACAGAAATATTTTAAAGAATATATCAATGAGTTAATCCCTTTACAGGTTCGTCACAGCACTCTAAAGACTGCAGAGGTTGCAACGATTCAAATTGTAGAAGATCGCAAACAGTATACAAAGAACATCATAGGAAAGTTGAAGAAGGATGGAATCGTCGAGGTACATCCTAATAAAGACTACGCTGAAATTAATGGAGGTATCCCCAATACTGTTCGGCACGATGTTTGATAGTACATTTTCGTTGGAAGCGTTCATTCTCACCATACCTAATGGAGTCCTTTTACACTTTTTTATTAACAATCTCCCATTCTGACTGTTCTCAGTCAGGC
>JACZYU010000211.1 GCA_022570935.1 Planctomycetota bacterium
TTGTTTGAGGGCTATGAAACACCTGTATGCCATGGATTATGAAGGACATATAATAAAAAAGCAGTTTTCTGCTTCTCCACTATTCAGTCCATCTCATGAAAATGAGAAGAGTTTAATAGAACACCATTTTGAAATGGAAAGGTAATAGTGATACTTGCCTGGATTAAGGATTCATGGTATCAATCTTTCTAATTTCAAGAAAAAGGGGGAATAAGGTAATCTCAACCTTTCATACCATCCACTTTGAGTCAAAAGAGACCGAATCGGGGATGAACAAGAAGGAAGAAAATCTTCTGAAGGATGTCTTGCCTTTTCTTGATGCGATAACAGTATTTACTGATGGGGCTTATCAGGCAGTAACGAGGAGATTTCCTGAGTACAAAGATAAAGTTGTGGTTTTAAGACATGGAGTTCACCTCTATCCCAGTATAAGCCAGGAAGAGGCCATGGAAAGGTTATTAGGATATCTTCTAAACCAGGAAAATATTCCCCTGGTTCAAAGAGAAAGACTGAAGGAGAACTACCACTACTTTTTCTCCCCTGAAACGATCGTGATAGGAAACGTTGGTTTCATTACACTTGGTAAGGATCCACTTCAACTTTACCGGTTAGGGCAACTGGTTCGAGCCAAGCTCCCCTTTTACAGAGTAATTGTCCTTACAACGCCATCATAGAAGAAGCGAACATATGCATATCCGTATTGTCAACGGTCAAGCCTTAATGGCCCTTGATTATCAGAAGTTCCGGCTTAGTAAAGGGGAGTCAGCAGATATACCCAGAGGTTTTGTCCACAGACTCGAAAATATAGGTGATGAGAATTTGGTATGTGTAGAGGTACGGCAGGGAGATTATTTTGGTGAGGACGACATCGAACGCCTTGAAGATGATTATGGGAGGGTTTAAGAATAAATTGGCTGAAACTCTAAGAACGGTTCTGAACTAAAAAATATAAAATATAAGGAAGAGACAATATGAATATAGGGATGATGTCTGCATGGAATCAGGATTCAGGAGTATCTATTCACGCTGAGTTAATCGGCAGGGAATGGGTAAAGATGGGACATAAACTTTCGGTTTTCTCTTTTTTTAAAACTGATTTTCATGGAACTGCTATTGTTGGTAAGGATGAAGACTATGTAACCCAATGTTTTACCACATCACAGGCAGAGAGTCCCTTTTTAAATGTCCACCCTATTCTAAAGAAAGATTACGATATATTCATCACACAGGATTTAGGGATGCTTCCTCAGAATGAACTGGCAAAGATATTTAATCATATTAAACGACGGGCAAAGACTGTAACTATAATTCATCATAACCAACTGCCTTCTGAGCCTTCATTTTATCAATTTGACTGGGATGCGATAGTCTGTTTTGATGACAGGTACTACAATTTTTTACATAAAGTTTTTTCGAAAGAAAAACTCCACATTATCCCCTTCCCCTGTTATCCAGGAAGATATGGCGATAAATTTAAGGCAAGAGAAAAATTAGGTCTTCCTCCAGATAGATACATCCTCCTTATCTTCGGACAGAGAGCGGTTAAGGAATCTCTGGAGTTATTCCATATCCTGGAGCGTGTTAGCCGCTATCTTCCCATTCTTATCTTAGTGGTATCAAAGAGATCTCTTGAACTGGTCAGGGAGTTTAAAGGTAATCTTGAGATTTTAATAAAGAATGAGGCTCCAAACATGGAAAGACTCTACTCTTATCTTCACGCCTCGGATATACTGCTTTACCATCGAACAGCACCTTTAGGAGCTGTAGTATCATCCACCGCATATCAATGCCTAGGTTCAGGCTGCCCTATCTTAGCTTTAAAGTCAAATTACTTCTACAATATGGATGGAGTGGTCATTACATATACTAACCCTGAGGAGTTTGAAGCCAATCTAATGGAAATCTTAAACAGAGGGACAAGATATTATAAATGGCAGAAAACATTGGAGGATTTCTTGAATAGAAATTCAGCGAGCTTTATAGCCCATCAATATATTAAGCTATTTAACCTTTTATTAGAAGAGAAAGCTGTAGAGGGTAGAGACGCCCTTAAACAAATACCCAAAATGGAATTATCATTAGTTGATTCTATCCAGTCAACAGCAAGTTTATTTTAAACCAGTGGCGTCGAGGGGAGGCTAATAGGATGAAAATCGGTATGATGAGCGCTTGGAGCACCGATAGTGGAGTAGCTGTACATGCGGAATCAATAGGCAGAGCCTGGGTAAAGATGGGGCACAGTTTAACTGTATTCAGCTTCATAATGGGCGACTTTCATGGAGCAGGAATTACTGGCGAGGATGAGGATTATGTTATAAGGTGTTTTGGCACTCAGAAACGCACCGATTTCTTAGACCCCCTCCCTTTTCTAACAACAGACTTTGATATCTTCGTTATCCAAGATCTAAGAATGCTTCCCGTTGAGAAATTAGCCAGGATATTTCACATGATTAAGCGACGGGCAAAAACAATACACATAGTTCATGAGAATAGGTTGCCAGAGGATGCCTGGTTTTATCAATTTGACTGGGATAAAGTAGTCTATTTCGACCAAAGGCAGAAATTTTTAAAAGCGATTTACCCTGATGCTGAATATATCCCTTTCCCGTGTTTTGAAGCAAGAAGTGGGGATAAGACTGAGGCAAAAAAGAAGTTAGGACTTCCTTTGGATAAGAGGATTATCTACTCCTTTTGTCAACGTGGTTACGATCCATATCTCTTGGACTTGCCCCGGGAGATTAAGGACAAGTCCATACTCCTTCATGTCGTACCAAAGGGATATCAGATGCTTGAAGAGATATCACCTTCTGAGTGGGTAATTATTAGAAAAGAAGATACCTTATCTTGCGAGAGGTTTGATGACTATCTCTTTGCCTCGGATATAACCATCTTCCATAAGTTCCAGAAGAAGAGCCGTTATCATGCCGTTGTTTCCTCCACTGTTTTTCAGGCACTGGGTTGTGGTTGCCCTCTCTTTGTTCCCCGTCGATCTGATTTCTTTCATCCTTTTCAGAACGAGGTGATTCGTTATGGAGATATCAGTGAATTGAATAAGAAGATACTTGAGTTATTTGAAAATGAAGAAAAGTATCAAAGGGTTGTAAAACAAGCAGAGGGTTTCGTGTTAATAAACTCTCCAGAGAAGATAGCAAAAGAGTATATAGAACTATTTGAGGGTATTTTAGGAGACAGATAAGATGGGAAGGAAAAATTTTATTATCGGGCCTTTTGTAGATTATTCAGGGAAACCAAT
>JACZYU010000212.1 GCA_022570935.1 Planctomycetota bacterium
TTCAACAGGTCAATTTTTGTGATCTTGACATTGACTACATCTCCAAAGCCGTAAACTTTGCCTCTCCTGTCCCCGACCAGGGAAAGCTTTTTCTTGTCGAGTTTATAGAAATCATCCGTGAGTGTCCGGATGTGGACAAGGCCGTCCAGTTGGAACTCATCTATTTGTACGAAGAGTCCATATTCCTGAATGCCCGTAATAACGCCCTCCATCACCCTGTCGGCATGTTCTTCGAGATGCCTGAGCAGCTTGAGTTTAATTATTTCGCGTTCGGCCCCCTCTGCCCTTTTTTCTGTAGTCGAACAGTGCTTTGCCCAACCTGTAATCTTCTCATTCCATGTGGCCTTAGCCCTCTTAGATTTTAGTTGTCCCTGGAAGAACAGGTCTAAAAGCCTGTGCATAATCAGGTCGGGGTAACGACGTATGGGGGATGTAAAGTGTGCATAGTGTTCCAGTCCGAGTGCAAAATGAGATTCCTCTGTAGTAGAATACTCGGCCTTTTTCAGAGACCGGAGCAGCATCAGATTGATTATGTAGCTCTCCGGATGATCAGATATTTCATCCAGGAAGGCCTGCAGTCTTTTTTTGTCAAACGGGTTGATTCTCTTGTTCTTACAATTGAAAATAAATTCTGCAAAATCAAGCATCTCGTCTTCATCGGGTTCAGGGTGGCTGCGATTTATTGACGGCAGGCTGTTCTGGTGCATAAATGTTGCTACAGCCTGGTTTGCTGCAATCATAAACTCCTCGATAATTATGTGTGAAATATCTCTTTTGACCTTCTCTATTGTGTCGATCTTGCCGTCTTCGCCTACTCTTATATTAATCTCAGGCAGGTTCAGTTCCAGCGCTCCTTCTTCCATACGTTTTTTGTACAGCAACTTTGCAAGTGTGCTTGCCTCAAACAGCAGGTTTGTTACAGGGTTTGTGTCTCCTTCATCATTTTCCATTAATATCTTTGTGGCATTATGGTAGGTTAATCTTTTCTTTACGTTTATAACTGAATGCTTGATCTCGGAACGTAATAAGCTGCCATCAGGTGAATATGTAAAGAAAACTCCCTTTGTCAGTCTGCCTTCTCCCTCTTTAAGGCTGCAAATGCCATTTGATAATACTTCCGGGAGCATGGGTATAACAGTACCGGGGAGGTATACACTGGTGCCTCTCTTTCGAGCCTCCACGTCTACGGCGGAATCTTGTTCAACATAATAAGAGACATCCGCCACATGGACACCAAGGAGCCAGTTTCCCTTTTTGTCTTTCTTTAAAGAGATTGCGTCATCAAAATCCTTTGCATCTTCAGGGTCTATTGTAATTATCAATTCGTCTCGAAGGTCTAATCTTGTGCTGATTTCATCAGGACTGATAGACAGGGGTAGATCCTGTGTTTCCACAAGAATATTTTTATCAAATTTAAAGGGGAGTTTAAACTGATGTATGATAGACTTAATGTCAACGGCAGGTTCGCCATCTCTCCCTAAAACTTCTATTATGGTTCCCTCTGCATTGAGGTGCCGGGTTGGCCATTGGTCTATCTTGACGACAACTTTGTCGCCGTGTTCTGCCTCTTTAGTGTCTTCCATTGAGACATAAATGTCCCTGGGCAATTTTGAATTATCTGGAGCTACGTAATTAAAGTGTTTGCTTTTTTTGAGTGTACCAACTACCATTTCATTTTCACGGTGTAAGATATCTATTATCCGTCCCACATTTCTTTCCCTTTCCCTTTTCTTTCTCCTTCCCTTTTTCATCTTTTTCGTAGAAGGCAGCCTGACTACGACTATATCACCGTGCATGGCGCTCCCCATACCTTCTGCATCGACATAAATATCATCAGATATGCCGTCCTTTACAGGAACTACGAATCCAAAACCTCTTTGATTGGCGTCGAGTTTGCCTATTAACAGGTTGGCTTTTTCTGGGTTTGCGTATTGTTCCTTTTTGATCCGGACAATTTCTCCTTTTAGTTCAAGTTCTCTTAAGAGGGTACGAAATTGTTTGGATTCTGAATCGTCTATCTTGAAGTGTTCGGCAAGCCCTGATGCGTTCATGGGGCTATATTTACTGCCACATATTAACTTTATAATTTTTTCTGCATCAATCATTCTTAAACAAATTCATAAAGTTCCATAAGATTAAATATTTCAATAGATTATAGAATTTCCGATATATTAAAGGGGGGTATCCACTTAAATTAATCAGGGAAGCTGAAGAACAGCTAAAAAAAGACAGTGTGGCAAAGCCTCGCTGAACGTGGCAAAGAAAATTTCAGAGAAACTCAGTAATTACTTTCATGAGATTTTTTGAATAACTTCCTGTCGAACATTTTATTATATACTGTCCAATTGTCGCTGGAATCCTTATCGTTTGTAATTGCCTTGCTGAATGCATGTATTTTTGCGTCTATATTGTCCAGGTAATGGAGTGCAAGGGCCTCTACTGTCATTGGGAGTTTTGGAGATCCCCATTCATATTCTCCATGGTGGCTCAAAATCAGGTGTCTTAATAGATCTAACAGAGTTTTTGGAAAACCGTCTATTTGTTTCACTTTTTCCTCAACCATAAGCACGCCTGATATCAGATGCCCTATGAGTTGTCCTTCGTCTGAATATTGGAAGTTCTTTTCATAACAAAGTTCACTTATCTTGCCAATATCGTGTAGTATTATCCCGCAGATTAACAAATCCTTATTTAGATCTGGATAGAGCGGAGCGATTATTTCTCCCAGTCTTGCAACTGATAAAGTGTGCTCTAACACACCTCCCAGAAAAGCATGGTGGTATCGTACGGCCGCCGGTGCTGAACAGAAATCCCTGCAAAAATCCTTGTCACTGAAGAAAAGGTTGAGAAGTTTTATCAAATAAGGTTGTTTGATCGAACCGGCAATCTGTTTTAATTCAGAAAACATTTCGTTTACGTTTTTTTCAGTACTCGGCAGGTAATCCTCAAGTTTGATATCTTCCTGATTTATTTTTGAAATGCTTTTTATGATTAATTGTATTTTATTCTGGTAAATCTCTGTCCTGCCCTTAATCTTCAAAAAAGTATCATTGCCGAGAGATTCAAAGAATGGTTTACTGGCATCCCACATCCTTGCATCAATAGTTCCCGTACGATCAGATAGCTGTGCCTGGATATATAAACTCCCGTTCTTTGTTGTTCTCAATTCTTTGTCTTGCACTAAAAATATATCGTCAATAGTAGTGCCGCCGTTAAGTTGTGATATAAACTTTCTTGGCATTTTGCA
>JACZYU010000060.1 GCA_022570935.1 Planctomycetota bacterium
AAACCTGGATATCCTTGCCATCAACGTTAAGTTCCCGGAAGTTGTCCGTGGCATTATCTATTAACTTTTTGTGATGATAAGGCGTAAGCGCACCAACGTAATGCAATTGCTGCTCTTTTACTATTGCCAGGTTCATTTTTGAATTGTTTCCACGGTCAAATACGATCGTATGCCTTTCACTATCCATCCCTAATTCCTTTGTCCTGCTCTTTATCTTTCCGATAACGGTCTTGAATACTTTTGTATCATTCATGTTGCCATCATATGTATGGTGAAACACCGGTATCATATCTTTTCGTGTAACCACCATAGCCAACCCTACCTGTCTTAGATCGTATCTCTTTTGTTTGTTTTTGCCACGTTGTGCAACAGTGCATCGCAAATTTGTACTGTCAATATAGGTATAGAAATTAGTGGTATCGAAGAATAGAGTATCACTCTCTAAATCATATACCTTAATAACGTTTTCTAATAATTCCAATTCGATTTTTGCTATTGCATCTACAGGTAGCGAATCCATTAAATCCCAAAAATGCTGGCTGTCTATCTTGCTCAAACTGCACCTGAGCAAATATTCACAGGAAGTTGTTTTTGCCCAATCCCACCAACCTCTTTTGCTTGTAGGCATGCAAATTCGTCCGATTGATCCCAGCAACAAAGTAATACCGGCTGTGAGATTGTTTCTGGTAGGTTTTTCCGGCATATATGATCTTTGGGACTTTACGTATTTATTGATTATCGTAGTGGTATCTAATTTATGTGCCACATTGAGTAATGCGGCTACAGCTCCATGTGAGTATGATTTCAGCCGTAATCCTTCAGTAAGTCCTTGTAGCCGTCTTAATAGATCGTTGGCTTTGCCCAGATATGACAGAACGATTGGCCTCGGCTTGCCGTTTACACGTCTGGACTCGACTATATACCAATATTTATGACCATTGGTGCGTTTTGCCTGAATAGTAGCGATAGATGGCCTCCTCTTCGTGTATACATATTGATTTATACGTCACTTATCATACTATATACACCGTAATAAGTCAATAATATAATATCATAATTCGTGTATACAATAATTATTGGCACAAAAAAACTGTAACCAATTATATTGCAACCGGTTACAGCTTATACTCTCTCTAAAAATATCACTTACGTAGTAAACTCACGCTAGATAAGTTGTGTAGATTCTTGCTCCCTCGTCATCAAATTAACAAAATCAAGTATTTCACCGCCTATGTTACACCACGCCCTAATAATCTTAACATGCCAATAAGACAACAAATTTATTTAAGAGCCTTAAGAACCTTACCAAACATTGAAATAATTTTTGGCCACTTTCTTTCTTCCAAAGTCTCCATGCCTGTGGCTAATTGCGACAGAGGTTCTCAACAATTCGTAACAGTAATCAAAACAGAAGAAAAAGGATCAGATGTTAACATAGCAACACATCTTGTTAACGATGGCTACAAGAAAGAAATTGACGTAGCCGTTCTTATTACAAATGACTCTGATTTAAAAGAACCTGTTCGAATCGTTCGTGAAGAATTAAAATTGGACGTTGGCATAATCAATCCGCACCTCAAACCAAGTCGAACACTTGTTAAGTACGCTTCGTTTGTTAAAAAGATTCGTAAAGGTGTTTTGCACTCCAGCCAATTCCCTGATATTTTAAAAGACTCAAACGGTGAGTTTCACAAACCAAGCGAGTGGTAGAATGTATAATTAAGAAAGATATAGCAGGCAGGAATTCTTAAAGCTTTAGTTCACTTCACACTTAAGGCACTTCAAACTTAGTCCCAAAGACAGGCATGATGGATTGAATTATTTGTCATTATGAAAGATTCGACTCAAGGAATGCTACGACTTGATCCTTCTCGGACTCGGCGATTGCTGTCAGGTTATTTAATTCACGTTGTTTTATGATGTCCCTGGTACTGATGTAACATAACGATGTGATTATGGTAATGGGTATGAGCGAGATGCAGAGTGTAAACAGGAGTAATTTACTTTTTATTGATAAGCCCATGGATTTCTTTCCGGAAGATATATTCATTTTTTCATAAACTCACTTTCTTAAAGTCATATTTCATTGGGATACCTTAATCGAACATTTGTCTACCAAAGGAAAATCACGGATATCCCACATATTCTTTGTTTTTGATTATTTCCAACTGAAAGTAGGGAACAAAAAACACAAATGCTAATTGGCCAAAGCTATCTTAGTTTAATATTTTCTTGAAGATAGAAAAAGCAAAATATTGCCGTAAAGGTTGTGATTTATATTGAAGAAAGTGAGAACCAGTGAAACAGGGTATTATGATTTGAGAATGAATAGATTTAGAAGAAAAGCACATGTTTCACCATCCATGTAAACACAAACATAATTTAATATATCCACATCACAAGGTGTTGTATAGTTTTTGTGCTGATAAAATGAAATGAGATAGTTTAATAATAAACATATATATTATTGGAATCAAGAAGAAAAAGAGAGAAAAGAATAGAAGTTATGACATTTCAGATTTACCAACTGATTACACTTGATATGTGAAGTTCTTAATGTATTTAAATGATATGTATATGGGAGAAATCTAGATTCTTCATAAATGTGGGTAACTCAAAAAATCAGCTACTTCGCCCATGCCCCCTTATGGTGAACAGACTGTGTCACAATATGGCCACAAGTGATTTAATGGCCTTAAACTGAAAGGAGTTTATTGAATCATACAAGCAGAAAACTATATTTAGTTAATTTATCATTGATGTTAATATATTATATATAAAGCTGTTGTTTTTGTGAGTGAGTAAGCAAAAATAAGTTGCATATACTCATATATTAAGTATCATATACTTATGTCTTGGGTAATAGACGAAGATAAACGAGTAATCAAAGCACTAAATAAATTACCAAGATATATCCAATCGTCTTATTCTTATTGGAGATCATTAATAACCAATGATGGAATAGATAAAGTAAAGGAAATTAAAGGATTTCATTTTGAAAAACTTAAAGGCAAAAAGAAGAACGAATATTCTTGCAGATTGTCCAAGTCTTATAGGGTCTATTTTAAATTATTAAAAGAAACAAAAACAGTTATCGTTTCTGGAGTTAATAAACATGATTACTAAAAAGATGTCACGTACAGAAATGTCTTCTAAACTCTTTGAACTTGGATTAGCTTTGCAACTTGGAAAAATTACTACAAAAGAAATAGAAAAACATATTCCTTTAACAAAATTTCGTGCTATTGCATCACAGATTGAAGAAAAAAATGCTCATGAAATATGGGATGACTCCAATATCACATCAGGAGAAAAATTAAGAGCGGCTTTAAATATTCACGGTATTTCACAAGCTGAACTAGCCAAAAAATTAAGTGTAAGAAACCAAAAGATTAATGATTTAATGAATGGACGAATAACATTAACAGTAACATGGGCAAAAAAAATCGGAGAAGCGCTAAATGTAAGTTACAAAAATTTTGTCTAGTACATAAAAACAAGACTGCCGCGTAAGATCATTGGCTTGTCCCTATGTTTTTGACCTGCTTGTTAGATGTAGGGCTTAATCCTACTGTATTAATAGTAACAGTCAATAAGGAAATTTGCCTTGTTGGAGAGTGGTATTTTTGATATGAGAAAGAATCTTCAAGCCTTTACATAATGCTCTGATCTTGCACAGGCGCCGCAATAGGGGCAGCCATCAGTAAAACAATCAGGAGTATATTACTGCTCAAAAGATTTTCTTCTCTCGCTTGCCAGGAATTCCTAAATACCCAAATCATTTATATGCCTTGATAACTCTGATAGATCAAAAGGTTTTTTGATAATGAAGTCTACTTTCAACCCTTCATCATCTAAAGGCTTGAGCTTTTCACCCCAGCCTGTGATTATGCCTATCTTTGGCCTTTTCTCTAATTTATTAAGGGTCTTTATTACATCATATCCATAGACATTTGGCATCGCCAGGTCACACAAAACAAGGTCATAATCGGCAGCCTTTGCTAATATTTTAGCCTCTGTACCATTGTCGACAGTCCTGACCAGGTGACCTTTCTTAGAAAGGAAATTGTCCAGAAGTGCGCATATGTCCTTTTCATCATCTACTACCAGGATGCGGAGACTCTTGCTTTTTGTATTTTGTTCCGGTTCAGATGATTCTTTTGGACTATCTGTTTTAGCGGCTGCAGGGAATTGCAGAATAAATGTACTACCTCTCCCCACCTTGCTTTCCACCTCTATCTTGCCTCCATGTCTGGTTACTATACCGTAAGCAGTGCTCATGCCCAATCCTGTTCCGATGGCAGTCTTCGTGGTGAAAAACGGATCAAATATATTCTTTTTCACCTCTTTTGTCATTCCTGTACCAGTGTCGGAAATGCTTATGAATACGGCGCCCTCTTCACTCCATGTACGAAATGTTATACGGCCATCATCAGGCATGGCATCAAGTGCGTTGTTTATTATGTTTACCAATACCTCTCTTAATTCTGTGGGGTTGCACAAAATGGATGGAACCTTCTTCATGCCTTCTGTGTCCATGCAGTAGTTTATACCTTTGGCCTGAGCCATATTCTTCCATCTGGGCATTGTGAAAACAGTTGCCTGATTTATTAACTCGTTTATATCAGAAGACACAAACCCTGCCGTGTCTTTATCTGTTTTAGTAAACTTAAGCATCTTTCTGGATATTTCAGCACCATCATTAGCTGCCATCTTGATAGTACGAAGTGCATCCATTAATTCTTCATCGTCTTTACGGCTTCCCTCCAGCAACTGTGCATTGCCGGATATTATGGCAAGTATATTATTAAACTCGTGGGCAACCCCGGCGGTTATTATTCCTATTGACTTTAGTTTTTCTGACTGGATGAGTTTCTCCTCCATCTGATGCTTGTACAATGCTATCTCTATACCAATGTGAAGGTCTCTATCTTCAAAAGGCTTAAGAATATATCCATATGGTTCTGTTATCATTGCTCTTGTCAGTGTTGCATCATCTGCATGGGCAGTCAGATATACAATTGGAATATTGAAGCTTTCCTTAATATGCGCTGCGGTTTCTATTCCATCCATATCCCCTTTTATCTTAATGTCCATCAATATTAAATCAGGACGAACATCTGTTACTTTCTGAATTGTTTCTTCACCGGAAGAGGCAATACCTGAAACCGTATACCCCAGCTTTCTCAAGCAAATTTGTATATCTTTTGCAAGGATAGTTTCATCCTCAACTACCAGTATCTTTATTTTTGCCATAATTCCTTAATCCACAAATTCCTGAATCCATTAATTGTCATCTTGAATCCTTTGCCTCCTGTCATCTTGAATCCCTAAATTCCTAAATCCTGCAATCCCTCAATTACGTCCTAAATATTATCGTAAATTCCGTCCCATCATTCCTGTTAAGCTCGATTGTACCTCCAAGCTGTCGTGTTAACGATCTTACCAAATCCAGGCCCATTGTTTCGGTTTCCTGGATATCTATATCTTCCGGCAAGCCTACACCATTATCACTGAAAACCAGTGTATGTTCAGCACTATTTGAGTGACAGTCAATGCGGATTTCCCCTTTTTTGTCTTTCAGGCTTACCCCAAACTTGTCAACGGGAAATGCATATTTCAGTGAGTTTGTAAAGAGCTCATTAATAATCAGACCGCAAGGGATTGCTGTATCGACGCCGAGAAAAACATTATCTATTTTTACGCTTGTTATTATTCTGCTGGAGTCGACTCCAAATGATTTCATCAAACGGCCTGTCAGTTTACGGGTATATTGATCAAAATCAATCCTTCCCAGGTCTTTACCACTATACAAATCTTCATGGATAAGCGCCATTGATTTGATACGGTTCCGGCTTTCCTCGAATAAACCAAGTAAATGCTTATCCTTAATTCCTTCAGATTGCAGTCTCAACAGACTTGCCATGATCTGCATATTGTTCTTAACCCTGTGATGAATCTCCTTCAAGAGAACTTCCTTCTCTTTGAGTGATGCCTTGATTTGATCCTCAGCCTTTTTGCGTTCGGCAACTTCATCCCTAAGTTTCTCATTTGCCTCAGTTATCTCTGCTGTACGCTCATTTACAAGTTCTTGAAGATGGTCATGATGTTTTCGTAGTTCTTCTTCCATTTTTTTCTGCTTTGTCACGTCACGAAACTCCAGGACAGAACCGACAACTTTACCATTCTCCTCCAACGGTGCAATGTGACAAATTACGGGGAAGAAGCTACCGTCCTTGCAAACAAATATATCCTCGTAATCCTCCATCTCCACTAATTCCGCCTGGGCGTTTTCAATGGGACAGTCACACATAGGATAGGGTCTACCGTCAGGATGATGGTGATGAATAGCATCATGAAGTGACATATCCCTTATCTCATCCAAGGTGTAGCCAGTCACAGTTTCAGCAGCCGGATTCATAAACGTGGAATGACCTTCTTTGTCCATCATGAAAAGGCATGATGCGGCATTGTCAGTTATGGTCTTATTGAGCTGGAATTGGCGAGCAAACGCATCCTCTGCATGCTTTCGACTATTTACTTCAATTACAAGTCCTTCATTTGCCTTTTCCAGTTCATCGTTCGATCGAGCTAACTCTTTTCTGTTAGATTCTAATTCTCTGGTCAAGGTTTGAGATTCATTTAAAAGCAGTTCTGTTTGTATATTTTTGTTTTTAAAGACTTCAGCGGCCCTTGACAAGTCTCCAATTTCATCCTTGAAATCACGTCCTGGAATTTCCGAGCTGTGATCACCTTTGGCAAGGAGCTTAAACACCTTTGTTAAACTATTTATGGGAGTTATTACGCTGTGAGCAATAAGCCATGAAGTTATTATTCCTATTGTTACAGCCGCAATCGTAATTATTATTGTAAAGTATATATATCTTTGAATTAGCAATGAAGATTGTTTGTGTACTATATCCAAATCATCAGCGGAAATCTTCTTCAGTCTTTTGGTGTTATGTAATATCTCAGATGCTTCTCCAGCCAATACAACGTTTACCAGGTATAGATATCCTCTAGTTGCCTGTACCGCCCTGAACCATCCATTCTCATACTTGGAGAAAAGGAGCTGTGTCTTTTGTAATAGTAGTATTTTTTCTTCTTCTCCTTCTCTCTTTTTTTCTTCTTCAATTAGTTCACCCATACTACTCTTAATATTATTAAAGAGTCTCTTTGTTTCCGTAACAAGAGTTGAATCCAAGGTGTTAAAATAAGTAAAAGTGTGTTTTTCAATCTTCAAAAGGGTGTTAATGATTATGTAGGCTTTGGATATATGGTCAACTTCGCCTTCTTCCTCTTCTAATTTAATATATTTCAATATTGATTCTTCACTTCTTTCTACATCTTCTATTAGTTTATCTTCAACCAGAAGGGTTCTTAACTCCCTCTCCTCTACTACCTGGCCAAAAGCATGCAAATATCGATTAAAGTGTTCAATTGTATTTGTAATAATGTTTTTTGCTGTATTCTCTTCGGCTGACTTATGGGCTATTTTCAGATCTTCCATTAAAGTTTTGGACAAGCTATAGACCTTATCCTCTGTGAATTTACGTCCTTGGCGAACAAACTGTTGAACACGTCCCTGTAATTCTAATACATCTTTTTCCATGTTGCTGTGGAGTTTTGCTTGTTCATTTATAGAAGTTAGTTTCAGGAAGAGGTCTTTGCTTCTTGAAAACCCAAGATAAGAAAATAACCCACCTACAATCAGGATGATACAAATAAAAATAAATCCCAGACTAACTCTGAGTCTTAAAGAAATGAAATCCAATTTCGGTAGGTCCATTTATTGTTTCCTATAATGAAAGTAAAAACTCATTCCATTTAATCAGGCTGTACTCATAAGTATCCATGACCGTGTTCCACACAGCAATGTTGCTGAAGCGTTTGATATAGCTGCCGCCGTTTCTTACTTCACCCGGTTGAACAGAGATCCTTCCATCGGTTCCTTTTAGTGAACATACTGCAGGCTTGCCTTCATACCAATAGTCCCATTCTTCATTTTTCATAAATGATTTTGAACGTTGTGGATTTGAAATATAATATCCCTGTCTTGCAATAAATGCTCCTACCCATCCTGACAGCCACCAGTTCATAAAATCGTACGCAGCATCCTTTGTGTTGCCGGTTGCCTTTGAAGAGAGACACATTACTCCATGCCATGCCCTGTATCCTTCTTTTGGCGCTGCGTAAACACATGGAATCCCCATCCCTTTTAAGGCAGATACTCCGGGAGAGAACATGCTCTGGATAACAACTTCACCGTTGGCCATTAATTCTACAGACTTTGGAACAGAAGACCATACCCCACGAAAATGTCCCACTGCGCTGTATTCCAGAAGTATACCAAAGAGTTCATCAATCTCATCACGTGTCATATTGCCCATGTTCTCGAACTTCATCAAGCCTTGTGCTTCTACAGCCAGCGCTGCATCAAAAATACCTATGGTAGGAGCGTTTACTAATGCAACCTTTCCTCTGTATTTCTTGTCTAATAACCAACCCCAGCTTTCGGTCTCATATGGTACCCCTTTAGGTATAAAACTTGAGTTATAGCCAAATGAGTCCGTATTATGAACATAAGGCAGGAAACTGATATTGTTTGTTTCATTTGAGTCCAGACTTAGATCATCCTGAACATAAAGCATTTTATAAGGGGCATCGCCGAGACCTTCAGGCGCACCCGGAACAATACTACCCTTTTTACACAAATCGTTAATTTCATCCCAGAAATTTATTCGGCCCTTGTCAATCGGCTGTATGGCACTTGCTTCCCATAGTACCTTAATGCTGTTTGACCACTGTTCATATATATCAAATGTTTCAGGACGTGTGGCTGCCTGATGTAATACTGAAGCACTTCCTCCGGGAAAGAACTCTATTTCAATGCCCAAATCTTTTTGGGCTTTTTGTCTTATTTCCTCCTGCAGTGTTACATGTGTTCCTAAAACCCGGAGCTTAGTCCTGGTCCTTGCAATTACAGTTGGTGCATAGAACTGGAGTCCTAATGCTCCCAGAGCAATTGTGGAATCTTTTATAAATTTTCTACGGTTTAATCTCTTCATATTAAAAACCAACTGTTAAATCTTCAAGCCTTTACATAATGCTCTGATCTTGCACAGGCGCCGCAATCAGGACATTGATGTTTTATGGTAACATTGGCTTGTCCAATCGTAATCAGGCTACTGATACTTTCAATTTCAATTCCTCTTTTCTTATAGTATCTTGAAATGATAATTGAATCCAGAAAGCCATAGGCTCTTTTAGTTTTTTGGCAATCTTGGCAACCCGTCCAGGTGAAGGAATACGTCTCCCCTTCTCCAGATCACAAAGACTTTGAGGTGTCATGTCCAAAAACCTTGCAAATTTTCTTTGTGTCATTCCTTTGGCTAATCTGAAACCTTCAAGAGCATTTCCGAATGTGAGAGGCCCAAATTCATTTTCCAACTCCTTAATTCCATAATCTTTAGTATTCATGTTTGTTTATCTCCTCTATCGAAATTTCATTTATTCCCTCAGATTTGTATTCTGTATAGAAAGCCCTATATGCCTTGGAAAGCCTGATCGACCTTTGCCTTTTGCGTTTTCCCTTCAATGGCTCATCATGATACCCAGGAATTTTCCTCACTTCATTTATACCAAGCATTTCTACCTGCATAGCCCATCGTTGAAGGTTTCTTAAAATATGAGCAGGTATTATTCTTAGTGTTTTTCTAACTTTTGTGAAATTAACTTTTTCCACATAAATTTTATACGTCATATTGGCGTACAATACAACATCTAATTTGTTGCGCCGTACAATGAGAATACTAATGTTCCGAATTCCTTGAGAGTGTATATGAGAAATGAAAACGGAACATGCAACGTTATAAGTATATTAAAATAAGACTGCCTCTTTTGTGAGTGAGTAAGTGAGAAGGAATCTTCAAGCCTTTACATAATGCTCTGATCTTGCACAGGCGCCGCAATCAGGACAGCCATCAGTAAAACAATCAGGAGTATATTCCTGCTCAAAAGATTTCTTTCTCTCGCTTACCAGGAATTCCTTTATAATACCACTGCTGACATGATCCCATGGGTATCGGAAGGGGCGTTGATTAATATGATTAACAGTTGGCGAAAATTAAATATTAACGATATTAATCAACGTCCCCTTTATTACCCTTTATTACCACCTATCTTTATAAAAGACCAGCCTTAATTTTGATGTTCCCATAATTTTCTTTCATCATCTCCTATCTGATAAATAAGCTTAAGATTTTCAATCTTTTCAGTGCCTAATTCAGGCTCTAATTTAAGCAGGAGCTGATTTACTAAAGTATCCATCCTGCTTATTACAAATTAGAAAATTGGTTATAAGGTTTGCACTGAATAGGTGGTGGGAGATTAGCACTTTTCAAGCCGCTTTAATGCCAAACATAAGTTATTGTCGTAATTGCCATAATTCAGGATGTTTTAATTGTCGATATTTTAGAGATAAAGTATATGTGAAAATATTAGAAATGTCTTAGAAAGCGGTACAAAGATTGTATATTTTTTGGCCCTTCAGGAAGAACAAACACCAAGATGTAATTGATTATTTACATTGTCCTTTAAAATATTGTTTGGAAAGTAATGAAATGGTTAAATCAAGTACCTTAAAAGATGATGGATTGCGTGCATGTATAATGATAACTAAACAAGGGATAGATGCAGTAAAAAGTATAATAAATATGTATAGATGCATACACGATTTTTGAACTACTTAAAAATTAAAGGAGGACAGCCAATGTCTTATTGCAAGCACAATGAAGATAGTCGCAATAAACCTATTACGCTTTCAATTTTTGACATAATTGTAATAACTGCCTGTATAACGATATGTTGGCATTTTGAAACAATAGTGAAAGCCTTTGTTACCATCTTTGGTAGATAAAGTATGTTTAGAAGTCATGGAAACAGAAAAGTAGAGTAACGAAAGAACGGGCAAAACAGCTAGCAAACTAGATGAGAACTAATGTAAAAGAATTAATGGATAAGAGTGCGGAATTAATTGATGATTATAGGATAGGAAATGAGTGCTTTATATCAAGCGACAAAGGGTTTGCAACTCTATTAACTTTTTCAAATAAAGGGAGATATCAACCAAGAGATAAATATGAAAGATTACTTTTAGATGAATTATTGTCTGAAAGTAACACGGCTGACGAAATTGAGGGAACTTATGAAGGAAAATTCTATTATATATCTGCCTTTAAGCCGTCTAGTAAGCATTGTTATCGTTGCCATTGGGAGTCAGAGCTTGATAAAGAATTTAAAGCTTTTGGAGCTATTGCCATTAATGTGCCAATAGATTTATATAGTATTTGTGTTGTGTATGAATCAAAAGGATTATTTAATAAGGCTGCTCAAGAAATATAAAAAAGCTGGTGGATCAGAAAAATAAATAACTAAATTTATCACTTCCCTAACCGATAATATAAAAGAGAACGTGTAGACACTATTAATCAAGATAAAAGTGGAAAAAGGGCAATTGCAGAGATAGAAATAAATCCTGCTATTGGACAATCAGAAGAAAAATTGGAGGGGTACCTTAAAAAGAGAAAAGTCAAAGTTAGATGATAAGAGCCATTTAGAAAGATTATATTGTTTGGGAAATAAGACATATGAAACCATTAAAGATGAAAAAAAAGATTTGTTCAGGCATTACAGCGGTTATAGCAGCTGTTGCCATTAATTCATTTAACGTTCCTGAGTCCTACGGCATATTGAATTTAAAAGAAAAAAAAGGATATTTGGAACTAGCTAAAGCTGTGGAAGAAGGAACTAAAGCAGAATATAAAGAAACAGACAGAGAACAACAAATTGTTAAATTTGAAGAAAGTATTGCTCTTTATAATAGAATTGAAATAAAAAAAGATGATTTAAAATACTTTGTTCCTAATTATGATAACCATAAAGATATTACAGATTTGATATTAATTGTTCCTGCCGTAAAAAATTACAAAAAAACTGATGATTCTCATTGGCCACAACTTTTGTGGATTTTCTTGACAAAAAATGATTCAGATTATTTAGAAGATAAGATACTTAATGGTAAGAATTTTGAAATACATAATTCTACTTCAACAAAAGAATATGACTCGTTCAAAGAACGGGTTCATAATTTATCTAACAAACTTTTTATTGATGGTAAACTAATTGCAGAAAAGAAGCCACATGCGCCAACAAAAGTTTATCATGATTAATTAGAATCTCAAAAATCAAATCCCATTTTAAGTTTTTCCAATTTACTTTTTTTAATCGGATACTAATTTACTAGAATGTTCTATTTCGATACAACATAATAAAACATGATATATGTAATTAAAAATACTGTATTGCCAAGAGATTAATATATAAAACACTAAATTGCCTCTGCTATAATATTATCAAAAAAAGGAATATATGCGTAACCCCTTATATTACAAATAATTACACTACAAATACTTGGTCTTTATAGGATTTTATTAATGAGCAGTTTTCTTATAACATTTTTTCCCTGTCATAGCAAATTGATAATGTCAGTATAAGGCAAATAGAAAATGTCAGGTATACTCACCTCCAGAAAGGAGGTGAGAGATGTATTTTCTGACAATGAAAGATATTAACAAATACAAGACAGTCACA
>JACZYU010000213.1 GCA_022570935.1 Planctomycetota bacterium
ATAAAATTTTTTTATATAGCGTGTGAAGATAAATTCAGATAAAGATATATCATTTTAATAATCTAACAGGACGAACAAAGGTGGCTGGCGATCCGACATGGCTCTTGTTTATGGTGCCATTGACGAAGGTTACAATCCACGCATGGTTCTTGTCATCTCTATCGTCAGTCCACAACCCCCATTGTTTTTTATCAAATACAGGGTCGATGAAGTTGCCATTCTTTACGTCCAACTCCAATAATGTTGATGCTTCCTCTAAGGTTGGCAGTCGCCAGTCGTGGTACCCGGAGTAACCTCCAATGTTTAATTTCTTTAGCCATTTCTTTGCCCTTCTCATATCCATATATGCTGATGACCCTGACTGGTGCCAGATTAATTCTGTAGTATGATCAATGACTATTTCGTCTCCGTTAATTGTCTTCACTTCATAATCGTGACTGATTGTACTGTGACAAAGAAATACATGTTTGTGTTTTTCGCGTATTGATATATGAGGTAATGACTGTATTTGAGAAACAGATAGTTTGTCATAGGTTGAACGTAATCGTATCAGTTTTTTTGAAGAAGTTTCGTGTTTTATGTCGACAGGGAAGGTCTTTTTTTGAAGTACCATTGTTAATGAATTTTCTTTGCCTGCCTCAACGTCCAGTTTTTTACTCCAAACTTCATATCCCACCATCTTGACTTTTATCTCATGAGTACCAGGAACAATAGACCTCAAACTGTCGGGAGTTGTGCCCACATCTTCGCCATCTAAATATATTCTTGCTTTTGTCGGTGTACTCTCAATACTGATAGTACCGGACATAATCTGGAGTGTCGCTGTTAAGAGTTTCTCTTTGCCAGCTTTTAGATTTATAATTTTACTCCAGACTTTATATCCTTCCATCCTGACTTCCACTTCGTGCTTACCGTGATCAATAGACCTTCTCATAACAGGAGTTGTGCCAAATTCCTTGCCGTCTAAAAATATCCTTGCATTTACCGGCTCACTCTCAATACTGATAGAACCGGTCATTATTTGAAGGGTTGCTATTAATGCCTTATGTTTGCCTATATCAAGTTCCACATTCTCATGCCAGACTTCATATCCCTCCATCTTTACTTCTACCTTATATTTCCCTGGTTTTAAATCAGTTATGGTTTTGGGAGTCGTATCTACATTCTTACCATCTAAAAATATCCTTGCATTTGCGGGATCACTCTTTATGCTGATAGAGCCAGCCTTCATTTGAAGTGTGGCTGTCAGAACTTTTTCTTTGTCTGCCACAACATCTACAACCTCACTCCATACTTCATAACCATCCATCTTGACTTCAACCGTGTGTTTTTCTGGTTTTAAGTCAGATAAAGCAAAGATATATATGGTTTCAGGGGTAATACCTACATTCTTACCATCTAAAAATATTGTTGCTTTTGCGGGATCACTCTTTATGTTGATAGAGCCAACTTTCATTTGAAGTGTGGCTGTCAGAACTTTCTCTTTGCCTGCCTCAACGTCTAGCCTTTTACTCCAAATTTCGTAACCATCCATGCTGACTTCAATTTCATGCGTTCCGGGGGCAACAGATTTTAAGACAGCAGGAGTTATGCCGGCAACCTCACCATCCAAAAATATCTTTGCTTTTGCAGGCTCGCTTTTTATGCTGATAGAACCTGCCTTTGCTTGAAGTACTGCCGTTATGTCATTTTCTTTATCTGCCACAACATCTACAACCTCACTCCAGACTTCATAACCGTCCATCTTGACTTCAATTTCATGCGTGCCAGGGGCAACAGACTTTAAGTTGTCAGGAGTTATGCCAACTTCCTTGCCATCTAAGAATATCGTTGCTTTTGCGGGCTCGCTCTTTATGCTGAAAGAACCTGCCTTTATTTGAAGTACTGCCGTTATGTCATTTTCTTTATCTGCATCAATATCTACACTTTCACTCCAGACTTCATAACCGTCCATCCTGACTTCGATTTCATGCGTTCCGGGGGCAACAGATTTTATAATACCGGGAGTTATGCCAGCATCATTACCATCTATATATATATTTGCATTTGCGGGCTCGCTCTTTATGCTGATAGAACATGATTTTGTTTGAAGCACTGCAGTCAAGGTTATATCCTTGTCTGCCACAACATCTACAACCTCACTCCAGACTTCATAACCATCCATCCTGACTTCCACCTCATGCGTGCCAGTGGCAACAGACTTTAAACTGTATGGAGTTGTGCCCACTTCCTCGCCATCTAAATATATCATTGCTTTTGCAGGCTCACTCTTTATGCTGATAGAACCTGCCTTTGTTTGAAGTACTGCGGTTATGACCTTTCCTTTATCTGCCTCAACATCTACGCTCTCACTCCATACTTCATAACCATCCATCCTGACTTCAATTTTATGTGTCCCGGGGGAAACAGATTTTATAATAACGGGAGTTATGCCAGCATCATTACCATCTATATAAATATTTGCTTTCGACGGTTTGCTTTTGATGCTGATCGTAGTGGTCATTATTTGAAGTGCTGCTGTCAGGGCATTTTCTTTGTCTGCCTCAATATCTACAATCTCACGCCATGCCTCGTATCCGTCCATCCTGATTTCTACGGTATATTTGCCTGGTTTCAGACCAGTCAGGGTTTCAGGAGTCCTGCCTACATCTTTATTATCTAGAAATATTCTCGCCGTTGAGGGTTCACTCTTTATGTTTATAGAACCTGTTTTAATTTGAAGTATCGCAGTTAAGATCTTTAATTTATTTGCCTCAACATCTACACTCTCACTCCAGATTTCATAACCATCCATCATGACTTCCACGGTATATTTACCTGGTTTTAAATCATTTAAGATTTTGGGAACCGTACCAGCCTCATCGCCATTTAAAAATATATTTGCCTTTGATGGCCTGCTCTTTATGCTGATAGAACCTGTCTTCTTTTGAAGTACTGCCGTCAGGGTATTCTCATTATCCAAATCAACATCTACAATTTCAGCCCAGGGTTCATATCCGTCCATCACGACTTCTACGGTATATTTACCCGGATTAAGACCCGTTATGGTTTCAGGAGTAGTACCAACTTCCTTATTATCTAAAAATATCTTTGCTTTCTCAGGCTCACTTTCTATCTTAAGGAAACTTGCCTTTATTTGAAGTACTGCTGTTATAGCCTTTTCTATATCTGGCTTGACATCTACAATCTCACTCCAGGATTCGTACCCATCCATCCTGACTTCAATCTCATG
>JACZYU010000214.1 GCA_022570935.1 Planctomycetota bacterium
AATCTTGAAATAATGGAACTTGCAAGAGCCAGCATTGGTTTCAATTCATATTACCCGGTTCGCAGGAAGGCAAAATATCTGGTCGATAGCCATGACTTGAGAAAAGTCTTAGACTATATACACCTTGAGGACGATCCATCTTTTGATGAACTCAGCTCGAGTTTGAAACAAGAGATTTCTTTCTCCTGGATGCAGGAATTCAGGCGTAAGGGGATTCATGTTTGTTCTGCGTCAGTTCCCTTTCTTGCAAACGTCAGTTATTTATTAACATTGAAGCTGTTAATTATTATAACAATATTGTATACGTTTGCTGAATGGGTAAGGCTTAACGGTATCAGGATTCCTGTTTTGAACTTTATTACAAGGTTATGTGTGAGACCCGGTGAAAGAAGGCGATTTGCTTTGGCTCCGCTTACACTATCTTCAGGTGTTATATTATCCCTGATATTATTTCCAAAATTAATAGCTTGTGTTGTTATAATGATAGTTGCCTGTGCAGACAGCATGGCAACAATAATTGGGATGTTCTATGGAAGAGTGAAGCTTCCATATAATCGTAAGAAAAGCATGGAAGGTTCTTTGGCTTTCTTTCTTACTGCGTTTGTATGTACTTTTTTTTATCTTCCGTTAAAGACTGCGTTGATAGTGTCTATTGTATCATGTATAATCGAGACGTTACCCATAGAATTTGATAATATTTCCATTCCACTGGGTACTGGTTTATTTTTAGGACTGATAATATGAGAATATTGGGTATTGATTATGGAGGAAAGAGGATTGGGCTGGCTATCAGTACTCCAGTAGGTTTTATAGCCCAGGGACTTCCAACGATCGAGCGTGAGGAAGGTGAAGATTATCTGGATGAATTGGCAGAAGTAATAAAAGAAAAAGAAGTAGGTGAGATAGTTGTTGGCCTTCCTAAAAATATGAATGACACTATAGGAGAAAAAGCCGAAGAGGTTCTTGTATTTGTTGAAACCCTTAAATCAAGGTTTGGAATTCCCGTCCATACCGTTGATGAAAGACTTACAACAGTAAGGGCGCATAAGGTTATGTCAGGGGCTAAAATGTCTAAGAAAGGTAAAAAGAAGAGGGTGGATATGATAGCGGCACAATTTATACTTCAGTGTTATCTTGATAAAAAACAGTTTGAAGTGCCTGAAGTGTGAAGTGAACTAAAGTTGTGGTAAAAAACAATCACTCCGCTGGTTCAATCTTGTAGATTGAACCGAAAAGTTTAGATTCAGGCTACAAGCCTGAACCCGCTTAATGTAAGGGCGTATTGCCATACGCCCCTATAGCATAGTCTTTTATTTAAAAGTTTTAATCTGCGGGAATCTGCGTCCTATTTAATAAAATGATAAAAGAATCTCAACAAAAATATAAAAAGCCAGAGCTGGTTGCACCGGCCGGAAGTATGGATAAGTTAAAGACTGCTATCGAATATGGCGCTGATGCGGTATATGCCGGTGGCAAGGACTTCAATTTAAGAAATGCTTCAGCGAATTTTACTGTGGATGAAATTGGATTGGCGGTTGATTATGTACACAAGAGAGACAGGAAATTATATATCGCTCTTAATATTTTTGCTCACAACCATCACATTCCAAAAATAGAACAATATTTAAATGAATTGGCAATGTATCCTGTTGATGCCTTCATAGTATCTGATCCGGGTGTGTTGAGTATTGTTAGAGATGTTATCCCTGAAGCTACTATTCATATCAGTACTCAAGCCAACTGTACGAATACAAGAGCTGCTGACTTCTGGTATAAACAAGGTGTTAAGAGGGTTGTGTTGGCAAGAGAATTGTCACTCAATGAAATTTCTGAAATAAGCGCCAACAGTGATTGCAAGACGGAGGTATTTGTTCACGGAGCCATGTGCCTTTCTTATTCAGGGAGATGTTATTTAAGTTCGTACATGGCAAACCGTGGTGCAAATCTTGGAGATTGTGCGCAGTCATGCCGATGGAAATATTCTCTTGTGGAAGAAGAACGTCCGGGTGAATATTTACAGGTTTTTGAGGACGGGGAGTTTACATCGATAATGAGTTCACGGGACATGTGCATGATCCAGCATATTCCCGAATTAATAGCAGCAGGTGTTGATGCGTGGAAGATCGAGGGGAGAATGAAAAGTCAGTATTATGTCGCTACAGTGACAAGGATATATCGTGCAGCGATAGATGCATTCTTTGAAAACGGTGTATATAAATATCAGGATAAGTGGCTGGAGGAATTGGGTAAGATCAGCAATAGGGGGTACAATACGGGATTCTTCCTTGGTAATCCGGGAGAGAACGGACAGAGGGTTGGCGCTGAAAGCGGTTATACTCAGGACTATAAATTTATCGGTCTGTTTGACATGCCTAAAGATGATAATCTTACTGAAGTGATTGTAAAAAACTCGTTTGAAGTTGGAGAAGATATTGAGGTGATGGGGAAGAGGCCGGAACAGGACTTTATTCAAAATATCAAGGAGATATACAATAAGGATCTGGAGCCAATCAAAAAGGCAAATCCCGGGCAACAAGTATTTATCCATTCCGATAGACCTGTAGAAGAATATTTCATTTTAAGAAGAAAAGTAGATAGTAGATAGTTTGCAATAGGCCGTAAGATACAAGGAAATAGTAGGGGGCGTACCCGCCTGTACCTATTCGGGCGGGTAGGCACTTCAAACTTGGTTACGGGTGTGGTTTCTGGATTATGTTTAAAACTGAAGATAAAAATTCCTTGTCCTGGGCCCGTCAAACTCGCAAAAGAAAATGGACTGCCAGGTCCCTAATAAAAGCTGGCCGTTTTCGATGATAACTCTTACGGACGAACCGAACAGAGACGCCTTGATGTGGGCGTCGCTATTTCCTTCCATGTGGGAAAAGTTATCTCTCTGAGGGATCAACTCATCAAGTTTTTTTAGTATGTCTCTGGGGACATCAGGATCGGCGTTTTCATTAATGGTGATCGCAGTTGTGGTGTGAGGGGCGAATACGGTTATCACGCCTTCTGAAACTTTCTCTACCATATCTTGAATCCGTGCAGTGATGTCGATGAACTCATTACGTTTTGACGTTTGAAGGGTGAATTGCCTGATCATGATAAAATTTTTTTATATAGCGTGTGAAGATAAATTCAGATAAAGATATATCATTTTAATAATCTAACAGGACGAACAAAGGTGGCTGGCGATCCGACATGGCTCTTGTTTATGGTGCCATTGACGAA
>JACZYU010000215.1 GCA_022570935.1 Planctomycetota bacterium
CATCGATCTCTTTCACTAACCCACTCCATTGTACCATCTTGTGAATAGCTCCAATCCCTCCGCAATTGATCGCTTGGACTTTCTCACTCACCTCATAATGTATATTGGTCCCATTTAGCATTGGTTGTTTTTGGTCTTCCCATTGTATTCTCCTCAATCGACGTTCCAGTTTTTTTCTACGTTTTTCTATAATCCTTTTACTATCTCGTACCGACAATCCGCTCACCTGAAATCCCCCTTTTTATGAATATCAATTTTATTATAATACCCATTATAGCCAATAAAATTAAGGGTTGCCAGCTAATCAGTGAAAATTAATTATAAAACCACTCTTGTATAAGGTCTAGTGAAACTGACAAACAAGGTGAAAGATTTGAACCGGAAGAACAGCCAGGAACAGGATCAACAGATTTCATGTTTGGAATGGCAATAAATAAGGCATTTGGCCGTTTTACTGTTGACGGAAGTGTCCTTTATCAACTCAAAGGTTCCGGTACTCAAGATTACGAATTTGGTGATATAGTCAGGACCAATTTACAGGGTGCATACACAATGAAAGAACGTGGAGAATACCCAGGGGTAGAGTTGCTGGCAGGTGTTAATGCGCAGTTTGCGGATAAGGATCATGAAAACTCTGAAAAGATAAGTGATTCCGGCGGTACGACCATATTCTTTTCACCAGGGATAGCCAGCCAACTGACGGAAAAGATCAGATCCTCGGCTACTAAATGTTACCCTGAATTTACAGCTTAGAATTAAGACTCACGATAATGGAAGCGGTGGGAGTTATACTCGTTCCAGGCTTCCATTTCTACTTCTTTCACTTTCTAGTTTGGACTTTGCTTTGTAATTTCCCGGAAAGCTTCAACAGGCCAATTCCAGGAACCAATACGATTACCATTGCGATGTAATTAACCACGTTAAACGGACTCAGCAGGTCTTGTACACCTGAGAAGCCCTCCTTCATCCAGACCCCAGCTATCCCCACCAAGATCATGAGGCCAGTCACCACCAGCCAGATATACCCGAGTACTTTACAATAAGTCGCCCAGAACTTCATTTCGATTCCCCTTTATTGGAGCCCTAAGTCATTATATATTTTCTGTATAACATCACTATTGTAATAATATCCAGAAAGACAAGATTACTACTTTGTGGAAAAACAGTGTGAAAGTTTATACATTTACATCCTTGTAAGAACAAGCTTAATTTATGAAAACATATCCATCATCTGATGGTATATATGTCTGTGGTATGAAAACTTGTAGATTGTTGAGTCCCACGGACGAAATCCCTGCCCGCCGTACAAGACTTTGACAGGCGAGGCGCCGAAGCATATCCGCTATCTTTGCAAGTCCGATAAGGCCAATTCCAAGTAGTGCAACGGTTGTGGGTTCGAAAACGGCTAGGACGGCTTGATTATAAACTTGCGGATATATAAAGCAAGCAGTTTTGTCTCAAATTTACCACCTGATTACGCTTGATAATGTGAAAACCCTACTTCAGAATACACTGAGACATAACAAGTCCGCCAAAAGACGAGTCGGGTAAACTTGCCCCCATCTGAACGGAATGGCCGGGCGGGCGACGTGCTTTTTGGCGGGCCTGTCCGACGATCAGTGTGGCGGATGAGATGTGGTTTTGGGTGAATAATGAATAAATGTTCCTTAAATAAATGAACTTTGAAGCGGACACATATTAGAAAGATTATAGCTGTACATTCATTTGACAAAAAAAAGAGGGTAGGAATTGTGATGCATCCTACCCTCTCAAAGCACAGTAACACTCTATTTCCTTCTTACATATTTCCCTGTTTTCTCTATTCCTAAAACATGATTCGAATGTAATAAGAATTCAGTTAACCTTTGGTTCCGCCGGTTTATCTGCTTTAACCGGTTTATCAACTACAAGAAGTGTATCCGTATATTCACCTTTCTTCCAGAAGTCATAGGGAACATGATTTATACCCACCTTCTCTTCCAGAGCCTTTATTCTCCTCAGCTTGCTTGCTTCGGACTTTATTTTTAAAAGAGATTCGTCCTGTTTGAAAGCACCCAACTCGTATGTCTGCAGATTCGCGGACATATGGAAGGCCGCCTTGAAAACAGTCGTTCCCTGGTATACAAGCATATCAAACCATGTACGCTCAATTTCCGTGATATTATACATCCTGCCTCCCAGGTTCCATTTATGTCCCTCGTCCAGGTATGGAGCCAGGTCCTTTGGCAGAGCTTCAAGGAATCCATCCTTATGCAGATCCTCAATAACAGCTTTAGCCTCTCTGACTTTCATATGACTTACCTTAACTGTTTCGTCAGCTCCCCGTAAATATGCAGATGCGAATCGAGACGAATGGCAATCGTTACAGATGTTTACCCATGCCTTTCTTTTACCCGCATGCTCTTCAGCCCCACGGTCAACCTCCATAACTCCCATATGAGAATATACTACATTTTCCACTGCGTTGTGAGTACCATTGTACATGTGACAATATGCACAGGTGGGCGCTCTGTAATTCCCGGCCTTTAGAGTCTTGTCCCAATCCCAGTTGTCTCCGTCAATCTTTGTAATCACTCCATGTACAGACGATTCATAAGTCTCTATATCACGGTGGTCCGGGCCATTATGGCAATATCCGCATGTCTCTGGCCTCCTGGCCTCGGAAGCTTTGAAAGTATGTCTGAAATGACAGGCGTCACATTTATTTTCAATAGAATGACACTGTGCACAGCCGGCAACCTCAGGTTGAGGTTTGCTGATCTGCCATCCCGCTCCAACTACGTCCGGATGAAAGGCCCTTGCATGAGAAGGGTTCCCTGTTTCCAATTCAGATCTAAACGATTTAAGCTGTTTGGCATGACAGCCATTGGTCCCGCATGTATCCGGAGTCGGCATAGAAAGCTTCTGGTGGTCATTACCATGACATTTATCACAGGTTACTACTGCTCCGCTGTGTTTGCTTGCCTTCCAGTCTACTACAATCCCCGGGGATATTACTTTGTGGCATGCAATGCACTCTGTTCCTTCAAAAGTACCTTCAACCTTGTTGTCCGGTTCATAATAATGCTCCGGATCCCACCATCGGTACATCTCGATAGGTTTCCAGAATTTGCCCCATTTCCCCTCGCCATGTGCAAGCTTTCCAAGTTCTCCTCCTGCATGTACATTGACCGATGAAAATAATCCAAAAGATACCAGTGCAAACACAAA
>JACZYU010000061.1 GCA_022570935.1 Planctomycetota bacterium
AGATAAAAAGATAATAACGGTTTACAGGGGTGATGGTCCGATGTTCTCACAACAGTCTGAAAGTATAAGTTTTGACAACTTCCTTCTGAAGCATGTAGAGAGCATGGGAGTTAACATTAGTTCTGACATTGTGAGTGATGTAATTTTACCGTCGAATACGAAAGAACAAGCAAAAGTTGTTTTTGGAAAGAGAGGTTCAAGAGAAGAAATTGATGTAGATTTGGTAGTAGGCGCATTTGGATTGAATACCGGTATGCTGGAGAAAATAAAGAGACTGGGATTTGGTTATATTCCACCCCGTACTGTCAGGGCTTGCCAGGCAGAGATTTATATAGGTAATAATGGTAGTAATTACCTTGGTAATAAGATTCGCATCTTTTCATTAGGCATAAAACCGATTACGTATGCCTCTTTTACACCAAGGGGAGACTTTATAACCGTTACTCTGGTTGGTAAAACTGATCTGAATAAGGCTCATTTAATAGAATTTCTTAACCATCCCGTTGTTCGCCGCACATTCCGTGAAGATGGCTGGAAGATGCCAAAGAACTATTGTATCTGTTTCCCCAAGGTACAGATCACACAGGCAAGGCAACCATTTACTGATAGATTTGTTATTTTAGGAAGTGCGGGCATTTCGAGATATTATAAGCACGGTATTGAATCTGCCTTTATTACCTCAAGGATGGCAGTAAATAGCGTATTTGAATCCGGCGTATCAGAAAGGGCTTTTTGTAGAGGGTATTATAAACCTGTAAAGAAACTTTTGGGATCAGATAACTCATATGGAAGAAAGGTTTTTGGCCTTAATAATTATATAACTTCTCGAAGGCGTATCTCGTCCGGCTATTTATCAGTACTCGAATCCGGCAAGAAATTACCCGTTGCCAAAATGCAGTTAGAAGTTTTGTGGAATATGTTTACGGGAAGCATACCATTTAAGAAATTATTCCTAAAGGTATTCGATCCGGTTCTACAGTTCAGATTATTGCCTGTTACTGTAACTGCCTGGACAAAACAAGCTGTAGAGTCTACCGTTGGAGGCAGGAAGTTAAGGCGTGCAGGAAAATTGAAACGTTTAGCAAATAAAGGGCTCGGCCCTCTTGAGGATGGCCAAACGGTAGTTGTTATAGGGGGAGGTCCTGGTGGGACAAGTTGTGCAATTACACTTAGCAGATTGGCAAAAAAACGTAATATGGATTTGAACATAGTGCTGTATGAAGGTAAGGATTTTGGAAGAAGTGGACAGTTTAATCCATGTGTAGGAGTACTGTCTCCACCTATAAAAGAAATATTAGAAAAGGACTTGGGGATTCCATTTCCCCGTGATCTTATACTGGAAGAAATACCCGGATACTACCTGCATTCTGATGATGAAGATATAAAGCTGGAAGGTGATGGTGAGATATCGTGTGCAGTACATAGAATATTATTTGATAATTACCTGATACATAAAGCTAAAGATGCAGGAGTAAAAGTGATACATGGCCGGGTGACAAATATTGATGTTGAACCGAGTGGAGTAATGGTTTATAGTGAAAAGGACAATAGGAGAGCTGATGTTATAGTTGGGGCATTTGGCCTGGATGAGGGCGCTTGTAAGGTTTTTGAAACTGCAACACGTTATCAGACCGCCCGTTATATGAGTACTATTTTGACCAAATTTTATCCAGAAAAAGAAGAAATGGAAAAATTTGGAAATTGTATACATGCATTTCTTCCTTCACTGAGGGGGATAGAGTTTGGCGCCATAACCCCAAAAATCGACCATCTTGATATAAATATTGCCGGCTCAAAGGTTAATTGGCGCTGGATGGATAATTTTCTATTATTGCCTCAGGTTACCAAGGTTTTGCCCTCAAACTTTGCCATGCAAAGGCATGAGTTATTCTATAGTCGTTGGCAATTCCCAACGTCCCCGGCAAAAAATCTCTTTGGCAACAGATATGTTACAGTAGGCGATGCCTCTGGTATAATTCGAGCCTTTAAGGGCAAAGGTGTGAATACTGCATGTATTACCGGGATAAAGGCTGCAGAGGTTATGATGAACGTGGGTATATCAAAAGAAGCTTTTAAGGATTACTATAATAGTTTTTCTTACATCACGGGTGATCTTCCTTATGGAAAAGCGGTTAGACTTCTTGCAACTTTTAGCGCACATTTTGGACTGTTTTCTCCCATGATTAAACTGGCAAGGGAAGACAAGAAATTTAGAATGGCTTTTTTCGATTCGGTTGCAGGCAGCAAAATGTTTAAAAAAATAATATTTGATACCATTAGTTTACAATTATCCTGGAAAATAATAAAAATTCTTATTTCATGGTTCTTAAAACAATTCTCTTTTATGTCATGGGCAACAAAACACGTAAGCAAGATTATTCCTGATAAGCGAACTTAAGGTTATTTAAGATGAAGAAAAAAGAAATTTTTATTTTAGAATACTTTATGAAAAACATGTATCCGGTCATTATTGAAAAAGGGAAAATCTTATTCAGGGCTTTCGAGATCAAATCAATAAAAAAGAAAACGATTCTTTTGTTCTTAGTACTGGCTCTTATCCCATTATTAATAATGAGGCTGGTAGTATATCCTAAAGCACAGAAGGCATTACAGGAATCTTTAATACAGAATCTGCAAAGTGTTGGGCACAAGCAAGCGGAACTCATAAAAGGTTGGACGGAAGAGAGAAAGGGTGATGTAAGGGTTTTTGCAGAAAATCCTTTTACGCTCCTTGCTACAAGAATAACAATGGATGATAAGCGGTTTTGGCGCATCTCAAGATATACTCATTATATAAAATACGAGTATGGTTATAAGGACATTCTTATATGTGATGCAGAAGGCATTGTTCATGTTTCTACTACAAAGGGTAGAGAAGGCACAAATATCTCTGAACACGAATATTTTAAAAAGGCGATGAGTGGGGAAACATTCGTATCACAGATAATGCATTCAAAAATCCCAATTGAAAATGAATTTGGAAAACTGGAAATAGGTCTTCCAACCATGGTAGTCGCAGCTCCAATTACTGACCAGAATAGAATTATGGGTGTTGCATGTTTCAGGGTAGATGTAAGTAAGATTAGTGAATTTTTGAGAAGCATAAAGTTAGGCGCAAGTGGAGAGACATATCTTATTGATAAGCAGGGGTATATGTTAACAGAATCTAGATTTGTTCCATACTTAAAGAAGGCCGGACTGGTAAAAAGAGGGACTACTCTTGAATTGAAGCTGATCAATCCTGAGACAGGAAAATTAACCAAGTCAGTCTCGGAATGTTTGAAAGGATATGAAGGTTATGACGGAGATGGTTACCTGGATTATCGCGGGGTAATGGTAATAGGTTACTGGCAATGGATTGCTGAACTTGACTGGGGAATTATTGCAGAAATTGATTATGAAGAAGGTTATCAAGCGGTTATAAAACTACATAGAAGTGTTACTACCATTATGGTAATAGTCGCAATAGGCATAATCGTGTTTGCCTTTATTATGGGGCAGAGAATGACGGCTCCGATTCTCTATTTAACAGATGCAACTAGAAGAATGGCGGCGGGAGACCTCACCCAAAATGTAAAGATTAATTCCAAAGACGAAATTGGTGAGCTTGCAAATTCCTTTAACATGATGGCCAGGACCATAGAAAAGAGAAATGAGGAACTTCAATCGTCTAACATTTTTATGGAATCGATGTTCGATGCCATAATGGACCCCATGACTGTCCTGGACAAGGAGGGAAATATTCTACAGGTTAATAAGGTTGCAATGGATACTTACGGTGAGAATATTGTTGGAGAAAAATGCTATTGTGTTTATAAGGGTAGAGAATCTATTTGCGATAATTGTCCTACAATGAAGTCAATTGAAACTTTACTGCCGGCTACGGCTGAACACTATGTAAAGAGGGACAATAAATATGTCTTCATTGCATCTTATCCTATTCTGAATAAAGAGGGTAAGCTGGAATCCATAATAAAGATTGTCAGAGACATTACTGAACAAAAGAAACTCGAAAATGAACTCAAGGATTATACTGCGAATCTGGAAAAAACCGTTGAGGAAAGAACCAGAGACCTGAAGTCAACAAATGAAGAGCTAAAGCAAAGAAGCGTAGAGATAGAAAGGGCAAATGTGGAATTACGCAGCCTTGATAAGTTGAAAGATTCAATGATTCGAGATGTAACTCATGAACTGAAATCACCTGTTGCACAGGTTCAAATGGCTATAGACCTTTGGACTGGAGAGGTGAATAAAGAAAAAACAGATAAAGAGAAAGTGAAAAGATTAAACAAAATAATCAGTGATAACATTCAAAGACTGAAGCAAAACATACAAAGCATATTGGATTTATCAGTACTGGAATCGGGCAGGGTGGCATACCAAAAGGAGAATTTGAATCTGGAAGAATTAATAAATCAGATAACAGCAGGATTAAAATTGCTGGCCGAGAAGAAAAATCTGTCATTAACAACAAGAGTTCCTGACAAGTTGCCTGAAATCTTAGGAGATAGAACGGAGATCACAAGGGTCATTTCCAATTTAATAGATAATGCAATAAAATATTCAGAATCTGGAGAGATAGTTGTGTCTGCGTTGAGAAGACCCAGGAAGATAGAAATATCAGTTAAAGACCAGGGAATTGGCATAAGTACACCAAAGGGAAATTACGACAAACTTTTCAGTAGGTTTTTCCAGGAAAGAGCAAGTAGTGAGGGTTCTGGTGTGGGTCTTGCTATCTGCAAGAAGATTGTAAATGCTCATGGTGGAAAAATTTGGATTGAAAGCGCAGGAAAAGGAAAAGGCGCAACTTTTAAGTTTACATTACCTTTGGACACTGAGGAACAAAAAGGAAAAGTATCTTAATTTTGAGTCTGGTAAAGACGGAATAAATCTGTACCATCAAATTATCTTGAGAAAAGAATTGAACCGTGTTTTAATTGATATCTTATATGAGAGTATATGTCAATGAACAAGAAGATAATGATTGTAGAAGATGAAAAAGCCTATCACGATCTATATAGAATAATATTTGAAGGTAAGGATTATGATATAATTTACGCTTACGATGGTAATGAAGCTATGGAGAGGATAGAGGAGAGTAAACCTGATTTAATAATCCTGGATATGCTTCTGGATATGGTTACAGGAGATACGTTTTTCCTGCATATAAAAGGGATACCGGAGTATGCAGACATTCCCGTAATAATAATTAGCGCCTTTTCTAAAAAACAATACAAAAACCTTATGAAAATAGATCCGAGTCTTGTTTACATGGAAAAGACCTATCTGACCAAAGAAAAATTACTTGAAGAAGTAGAGTCTAAATTGCTTGAATAGGTTTCGGGATTAATACAATCTTCTTTCCTTGATCATGTTTTCGAAAATAAAACTGGTAACAAAACTGTTATGTTTTATCGCACCGATAATGATTGTAGTGATGGGTGCGGTATTTACGTGGATAATAAAAAAAGAAGAAAGCTTCATCAGGAAAGAAATAACCAAGAACGCGGAGATTATTGCACGACAATTGGAGATTATTCGCGCCTATATTGCAGACAAACAAGACTTAATCAACACAGATTTAGAGACCGGAAATGTGACATTTAAGGGCCTGAATCCTGCACGAGTCGGCGCTGCAATTTCCAAGGAGTTTACTGAGTCTACAAACTTTGTGATGAAGCAAACAAGTTTAGACTACAGAAATCCAGATAATGCCCCTGATGAATTTGAGATAAGGATGTTAAAGCAATTCGAAACTACAAGGGACAACGAACCCATATGGGGAGAAGACTTTGACAAAGAAGGTAATAAAAGAATCCGGTACATTCTTCCATTATATATAAAGGAAGAATGTCTGCAATGCCATGGAAAACCTGCATACGAAGGTGAGTTAGACATCACCGGATACGAAAAGGAAGGTTACGAAATAGGCGAATTAAGAGGAGCAATAAGTGTTGCTGCACCTGCAAAGCAAATGGAGGCTGTAATAAAGACCAATTCACTGATATTGCTGATCATAGGAATTGTTTCGACAATCTCGGTGATTTTTCTAACATACCTATTAATCAGGAAATTTATAAAAGTTCCTCTCTCCCACACTGTTGCAGCTACAAAAGCAATTGCCGAAGGTGATTTGACAAGAAGGGTTGATATAAGGTCAGGTGATGAATTTGGAGAATTGGCAGAGTCTTTTAATACTATGGCGCAATCAATAGAAGAAAAAACCAGGGAACTTGAGAAAACTACTCATAATCTTGAAATGGCCAATGAGGAACTCCGTGGTCTGGACAAAGTAAAAGATAATATAATAAGAGATGTTTCTCATGAGTTAAAATCTCCGCTTGCCCAATTAAGACTAGCCCTGGAATTATGGAGCGAGGGTATAAAAGATGGTAAAAAAGATAAGGACAAGGAGGAGCTTTTTGACGGAATCATAAAAGATAATATAAAAAGACTTAACAACACCATAGAAAGTATTCTTGAATTAACTTCTCTGGAGTTTGGCAGGGAAGATTATGATAAAGAGTCTCTTCAGTTGAGAGATTTAGTTATCCGGGTAATCAGGAGTTCAACTCTGCTGGCAAGAGAGAAAGGCTTAACAATAAAGAGTGTATTACCTGAGAAACTACCAAATGTTACTGTAGACAAACAGGGAATTACTCGAGTAGTTACAAACTTAATAGATAATGCCATTAAGTATACTGATAAAGGCGAGATACTGGTTTCACTTCAGCAAAAAGATTCCGGATTAGAATTTTTAGTAAAAGATTCTGGTATCGGTATTAATATTCCGCAGGAACATCACCATAAGCTGTTTGATAGATTCTATCAGGAGAATGTGGCTACACCTGGTACCGGTATCGGCCTTTCTATATGCAAGACTATTTTAGAAGCTCACGGTGGAAAGATATGGGTGGAAAGTGAAGGTAAATATAAGGGATCTACCTTTAGGTTTACATTACCAATAATAAATGAGAAAGAATCTTTGGTCGTAGATTCATAAATTAATGAAAGGAGAATTAGAAAATGGGCAAGACTATTATGATAGTCGAAGATGAACAGGCGTTTCATGACCTTTATACTATGATGCTGGAAGATACAGATTATGAGATAATTCGTGCGTATGACGGAGATGAAGCTTTAGCAAAATTAGAGGAAAAGAAACCGGATTTGATTATTCTCGATATACTGTTAGATCTGGTAACCGGAGATACATTCTTCCTATACATAAAAGGCATGCCGGAATATGCTGATATTCCGGTTATTGTATGTAGTAGCTTCTCAGAAAAGGCATATAAGAATCTGAAGGAAATGGACCCTAAGCTTGTATTTCTTGAGAAACCTTTTACAAAAGAACAAATGATTGAGGAAATTCAGGCTAAGATAGGGTAGGAAGGTTGGAAGTGCCTAAAGTGTGAAGTGAGCTAAAGTGCCTAAAGCTGGGGAAAATGAATATGTATTAATAAAAATCAATGATTCCCTCCATTTCCCTAACTTTAGGCACTTTACACTTTAGTTCACTTCTTCATGCCTTGTTAGAAAGTCTTCTGAGATAACTGATAATTCTGAAGCAAAAACTGGACAGCTTTGCATAATAGGGGCAACTCGAATCTTCTACCGTTATTTTGTCGCCAACGTGAAGTTCCCCACCTTCAATGACCCTGCAGCGGATACCGCCCCTGTTATTCATTGCATCCTTTGCTCCAGGACCAATCCTCTTTTCCATGTTATTGCATGGGTTACAGTTATCTTCTACACGAACAAGGACATGTCCCAGACGTAAATTTTGGCCAATCAACCCGTTCAGAGTGATACCACCTACCATAATCTGCCGCCTGCTTGCACCTGCAGGTATATCATAGCCGAGTTCGCTGGATACGGTGTCCATAATTTCGGCTTCTACTAGAGTGATTTGTCCAATTTGATATTTTCCTGAACGATAATCTCCTTCAATCCCAAAATTTGTTCGCACCATAACTTGGTTACAGGATTCGGAGGGAGCCTTTTGTTTCCGCACAATATGAATTGAAATAATTTCAGCCATTTTTACTTTATGTCTTTCTCTTTTCAAGAAACGCAGAAATCCTTTCTCTCCAATCTTCAGTTTCATATATTTTATCGAAAATACTACTTTCTGCTTTTAATTCTTTTTCAAAATCTTTTATACATTCCTGCATAGTCATTCTTAAGGCCGATGAGACCGCTATAAACCCTTTTTCAGCAATAGTTCTCGCAATCGCTTTCGTTTCCGGAATAAGCTTATTTCCTGGTACTACGTGATTTATCAGGCCGAACTCCTTAACATCTTTTGCAAGCACTTTCTCACCTGTTAGTATCATCTCAATTGCCTTTCCTCTACCAACTAATCCTGTAAGTAGCCTGATTCCGCCAAACCCAGGTAAGATTCCAAAGGTAATTTCCGGAAGACCCAACCTGGCGTTAACTGTTGCAACTCTAATATGACAAGCCATTGCCAGTTCCAACCCACCACCAAGGCAGACGTTATTAATTGCGGCTATCAAAGGCTTCTGTGAGTTCAGCATCTTATTTATAAGCCCTCTGCCGCGCAGGCGGAATTCCTTTGAGTCGCTGGCAGAATTAATCTCTGCAATCTCATTTATATCAACTCCAGTACAAAAACCCCTTCCCTTCCCTGTTATTATTATTACTTTTACGTCCTTTCTTTCTGCCAACAGGTCAAGCGTACTACTTAGCTCGTTAATTACTTTAGATGAGAGTTCGTTTGCAGGTGGATTATTGATCTGCAGGATTACAATATTATTTTCTATGTCATAGGTAATATACTTTTCCCCCATTTTTTTTAGCAAAGTTTTTACAACCTATTGAAATTAAATTCGAAATCCGATATTCGGATTTTCGGTTGCGGCTACGCTGCGCTATGAACTCCATGGTTAGTTGAAATTTTACTAATCCTCTAAAATAAAAGTCACGTCTATTGTTGCTCGATACTCGGCAATTTTTCCGTCAACAATCTTTGCCTTTTGACTTACCACTTCCAACCCTGTTAAACCTCTTAGAGTTTTGCTTGCCCTGTCAATTGCCTCTTGAACTGCAGCCTGCCAGCTTGTCGGTGATGAAGCCGTTAACCTGGTCACCCTTGCTACTGCCATTAGAACCACCTCCTTTCAAATGATTTAGAATATTATTTTAAAATAGTATTATATCGTGCAATGCATAATTTTGAAGAATTATCTTTTTATTTATATTTACAGTTGATTCATCGGCAAAGATTTTCTAGAATTATGTAAAGACAAATTCTAATTAAAAAACTTCAATATATATTAAATGGGTAAAATTATAATTAATGAAGATAGATGTAAAGGTTGTGAACTTTGCATTGATGTATGCCCTTACGGGCTTTTAAAAATGTCTGTAGAGGTGAATCATTTTGGCTATCATATTGCACAATTTGTAAATGGTGACAAATGTACTGCATGTAAATTTTGCGGTATGATGTGTCCAGACTTTGCTATTGATGTCTACAAATAGCATGGCCCCAAACAATCCCTGTAAAATATCACATTAACACTTTGGACATAATCCAGCCCCTTCATTATCTCCAACCTTTTAAGTAAAAGTTCCTTGCCTTATAATTAAAAGGCTTGATAAGCATAAGGTGTGTTGTTAGTATAAAAAAAGTCGGAAATTTAATAGAGTACTTTTTATCAGATAATTATTTATTATAGTTTTAGTATCTTAATAAAATTCTTTTGACCAATTCTGGCAAGAATTGAGGAATTGAAGAATTCCCGCCTAACAAACTGGCGGACAGGCAGGAATCCCTCAATTCCTCAATATTATAATTCCGACTCGTTCGGGTTAGGTAATTCACATGTTTCAATCCACGACTATATTATCGGTAAGGCATAAAGGAGTTGTCGCCATAGGCGGTGATGGGCAGGTTACTATGAGTTCCTTTATAGTTAAGAAAAAGGCATGCAAGATACGTAAATTATATCATGATAAGGTTATTGTAGGGTTTGCGGGAGCGGCTGCCGATGCCTTTGCTCTTTTGGAAAGATTTGAAGCAAAACTGGAAAAATACCAGGGTAATATGCTAAGGAGTGCACATGAGCTTGCCAAGGACTGGCGTACAGATAAGGTCTTGAGGAAGTTGGAATCGCTGTTGACGGCTGTCGATAAGGATTACACGCTCCTTATTTCCGGTAGCGGTGAGATAATTGAACCTGATGATGGGATAATAGGTATAGGTTCCGGCGGCCAGTTTGCTACCGCCGCGGCAAGAGCCCTTGTAGCACATTCCAAACTCAGTACAAGACAAATAGTGGAAGAGGCATTAAAGATAACGGCTGAAATATGTGTATATACGAATGCAAATATTCGTGTGGAGGAAATTAAGTGAAGGAACTGACACCAAGGAAGATAGTAGAAGAACTGGACAAATATATAGTCGGCCAGAAGGATGCAAAAAGAGCGGTTGCAATAGCAATCAGGAACAGATGGAGGAGGTTACAGCTTTCTGATGAATTGCGTGAAGAGGTGATGCCCAAAAATATTATAATGATAGGCCCTACCGGTGTGGGTAAAACTGAGATTGCGCGCAGGATTGCAAATTTAGTCAAGGCCCCTTTCTTGAAGGTGGAGGCCTCTAAATATACCGAGGTAGGCTATCATGGACGTGACGTAGAGTCAATGATAAGAGATATCGTAGAGATAGCTGTTAATATGGTTAGAACGGAGCAGATGGAGAAAGTTAGCGAAAAGGCAGAGATGAATGCTGAGGAAAGATTACTGGACTTACTCCTGCCGTTACCTGAAAAGAAAGAGGAGATAAAAGAAGGTAAAGAGGAAGGTGCAGAGAAAGAAACGGCAGTAATTGAGAGGCAGGAAACAACTCGTGAGAAATTTAGAAACAAGTTGAGACAAGGCAAACTCGAAGACCGGATGGTGGAAATAAAAACCCAGGAGAAGCCGATAGTAATGCAGGGCATTATTGCCGGCATTGAGGATATAGGCGTGGATTTTCAGAGTGTAATCGAGAAGATGATACCGGCGAAGACACAGGTAAAAAAAACGCTAATAAGCGAGGCAAGGAAAATTCTCAAGCAGGAAGAAGCTGAAAAGCTGATAGACAAGGACAAGGTTATCAAGGATGCGTTGTACCGTGCAGAGAATACGGGAATAATATTTATAGATGAACTAGATAAGATCGCAAGTCGTGAATCCGGCCACGGACCCGATATATCACGCGAGGGTGTGCAAAGAGATATATTGCCAATTGTGGAGGGCTCTACGGTTGTTACCAGATACGGCATGGTCAAAACGGATAAGATGCTTTTCATAGCTGCCGGTGCGTTTCATGTTTCAAAACCCTCAGATTTAATACCTGAACTTCAAGGCAGATTCCCCATCAGGGTTGAACTGAAAGATTTAGGCAAAGAAGAGTTTGTAAGGATTCTCACTGAGCCTAAAAATGCACTTATAAAACAATATACCGCACTACTGAAAACTGAGAAAGTAAACCTCCAATTTAAAAAAGACGCAATTGATGAAATAACCGATATTGCGGTTAAGATAAACAAAAGAAGTCAAAGTATTGGAGCAAGAAGACTGCATACGGTTATGGAAAAATTACTGGAAGATGTCTCTTTTGACGCCCCTGATTTAAACAGTAAGGATATAATAGTTGATGCCGAATACGTTCGAGATAAATTGAAGGATATAGTAAAAGATGAGGATTTAACCAAATATATTCTATGATCTTAGAGTTCTTTAATATCAGAGAGGCGTTAACATCGTTCTATGCCAATTGTAATATTAAATTCTCTTCTGATTTAAGGTTTGGATAGAAATATTAAAAGGAAAATCAATGTTATTCATCTTGTCGAAGAACTGACTATCGGCGGCCTTGAAAAGATTTTGGCCGCAATAGTATTGAACCTGGATAAGGAAAAGTATAACGTTTCTGTCTGGTGTCTGAGAGAAGGCGGTTTTTTTGCAAACAAATTAGTAAAAGAAGGAATTGATGTTAAGATACTTCACATCTCTACGTCCAGAAATCCATTAAGCATTTACAAATTATACAAACTTCTTAAAAACCGCAAATTTGACATAATTCACACCCACGCCTATTCTGCCGGGACAATTGGTAGAATAAGCGCATTTCTTGCCGGTGTTCCCGTAATAATATCGCACAATCATAGTGTTTATGATTACTATAATAAGTACTATCATTTCGTTGAATGGCTTTTGTGCCTCATCACAGACAAAATAATTTGTGTCTCTGATATAGTAAAGAAATTTGCCAATGAAACACAAAGAATTAATGCAAAAAAATTAATAACCATTCACAATGGTATAGATAGTGTTTGCTCTGTTACCGGAAAGGAAGCCTCTGACATTAGAAAAGAATTAGGTATTCCTCATAATCATTCAATTATATGCACAATAGCCCACATGGAAGAACACAAAGGAATTAAATATCTTTTAGAATCCGCCTCTCTATTATTACAATCAAGAAACGATATAAGCTTCTTGTTGGTAGGGGAAGGAGCATTAAAGGAAGAGCTGAAAA
>JACZYU010000216.1 GCA_022570935.1 Planctomycetota bacterium
TCTATTATGTTATTCTTTTTTCAGGTTGTTTAATAATGCTGCTGTCATTAACTTTTACATTCTTCGCATTTGGAGAAGAGGCAAAGATGATACGAGATATGGGGATTTCTACTATAACTATTAGCGGTCTCCTGATAGGGTGCCTCTCTTCCTCTGTCTTAATCGCAAGAGAATTTGAGGGACAAACCGTGCTGGCCGTGCTATGTAAGCCAATAGCACGGATACATTATATTCTGGGAAAATATCTGGGAATTATCCTGGCGGCTACAGTGTTAATACTTTCTCAGGGCCTGGTTCTGGAAATAGCACTGATAATCAATAAGTATAATAAGATTTCAAGCGGTTTATCCGATGTTTCCGGTCTGATAGATTATGTTTGTTTGCTGGGAATCTATTTTTCCTTGTTACAGATTTTAATCCTTACTGTAATATCTCTTGTTTTGTCACTTTATCTTAATACGGTAGCAAATTTAACTATTTGTTTACTTTTTTTTATTTTTTGCCATACTATCAGTTACATCTTACCATTTTACAGTCATGGACTTGGCATTGTAAGCATTGTGGTACCAATATGTTATGCATTATTTCCAAACTTTCAAAATCTAAATTTGATGTTTATAAGCGGAACTGTTACCGATCCGATATTATTCTGGCAGAAAGGCACTATACTGCAATATACAGTATATAACACTTTTTATACTACTATATATTGTATGGCTATTCTGTGGTTGGCGGTTACTCTCTTTAAAAGAAGAGAAATTGCCTAGTGTGAGTTTATTATGTTTATTTTCAGCAAACAATTAAGTTTAAGTTCAGGAAGGTGAATTATAATGACAGTAGAAAAAATGGAATTTAAAACAGAAACAAAACAGATCCTCGATTTAGTGGTACATTCCCTTTATTCACATAAAGAGATTTTCTTTAGAGAACTCATTTCCAATGCCTCGGATGCCATTGACAAGGCGCATTTTGAGTCTTTAACAAACAAAGAAATTCTTGAAGATGACGGGGATTGGAAGATTAAGATCATAGTGGACAAAGATGCCGGTGTACTGACAATCAGTGATAATGGTATTGGCTTAACTAAAGATGAAGCAATTAAGGAACTTGGAACTATTGCTCATTCTGGAACAAAAGAGTTTCTTGCAGCCTCGCAAAGCAAGGAGGTAAAAGACAATCCTGAACTGATTGGTCAATTTGGTGTTGGATTCTATTCAACATTTATGGTGGCAGACAAGGTTACTGTAGTTTCGAGAAAGGCAGGGGTGAGCGATAAAAAAGGCGTTAAGTGGGAGTCCACCACAGACGGTTCCTTCACTGTAGAAGATGTGGAAAAAGAAAAGAAAGGTACTGACATAATCCTGCATCTCAAGGAAGGGGAAAAAAAATATCTGGATGAGTGGGAGATAAAGGATACGGTCAAAAAATATTCTGACTTTATCGCGCATCCTATCGTAATGGATATTGAACGGGAGAAGGAAAGTAAACTGGATAAGACCCAAAAGGTAAAAGTAAAGGAAGAAGAGACCCTGAATTCAAGAAAGGCTATCTGGCTTAAGAATAAATCAGATATAACAGAAACCGAATACAATGAATTTTACAAACACGTTTCTCACGATTTTACAGATCCGGCAAAGGTAATTCACTATAAAGCAGAGGGGGCTTCGGAATTTACATCACTTCTTTACATTCCCTCAATGAAGCCTGTCGATATTTACTATAAAGAGTACAAGATCGGCCCGACTCTCTACGTTAAAAGGGTAAAAATAATGGATCATTGCGAAGAGTTAATACCGCCATATCTGCGGTTTGTAAAGGGGGTAGTGGATTCTTCAGATTTACCATTAAATGTTTCGCGAGAGATACTGCAGAATAACCGGCAGGTTGAAGTTATAAAAAAAAGTATCATAAAAAAAGTGCTTGATACTTTAAGAGATATGAAGGAGAAAGAGTTTGATAAATACGTCAGTTTTTATAACGAATTCGGCAGAGTGCTGAAGGAAGGTGTCCATATGGATTTTGATAGAAGGGAGGCTATTGGAGAACTCCTTCTATTTCCTTCCACAAAAACAGAAAAAGATAAATACCGAACCATTCCGGAATACGTTGACAACATGAAGGAAGGACAGGAAGATATATATTATATTACAGGCACATCACTGGATGAAACATTGAAATCACCATACCTTGAAGCATTTAAGGAAAAGGATTTTGAAGTCCTGATTATGCTGGACGATATTGATGACGTTATCATGAGCAGTTTTGAATACAAGGGGAAGAAGTTCAAATCTGCCATTAAGGGTGATGTTACTCTGGATAAATCTGAAAAAGAAAAGAAGGAGAAGGCTGGGAAAAAATATAGAAAACTTCTTGATCTGATAAATGACCGTCTTGATGACGTAAAAGAAGTCAGGCTTTCGGGGAGGCTGAAAGACTCTGCCTGCTGCCTTGTCGGCGATGAGGGAGAGATGGACCCACAGATGGAGAAGCTCTTGAAATCTATGGGTCAGGATGTACCGGAAAGGAAAAGAATTCTCGAAATCAATCCAACGCATCCGATCTTTGAAGCCATGAACAGGATATTTGAGGAAGACAGGAAGAGCAAGGTACTGGAGGATTATACAGACCTTCTTTATAACCAGGCGCTTTTACTGGAAGGTTCAAAACCAAAAGACTCTGCCGCCTTTGCAAAAGCTATCTCGAAACTTATGGTAGAAAACGCTCAGCATGTAAAGACCTGAGTGTTTCAGGCGTTATGTAAAATCCGGGTAAGATTAAGTAAGTAGTGGATGGCGTTAGTAGATTTTTTTTGTTCCGGATGCGGCAGTTAACCTTTTTTATAACTTTTGATAATATTGAAGGCCTTATTGATATCAAGTGCAAGCTCTTTGGCCTTTTTCTGAAGCTCTTCACTCAGGTGTGAAACCTTGTCCGGATGGGACTTGGCCATTCTCTCCTTGTAAGCACTTTGCACCTCTCCCCATGGGGCATCAGGGCTGACATGCAGCAAGCTATGTGCCGCTTCCAAACTCATTTGATCATCGGGTTCGGTCTTAATATTTATTTGTGACCGGCCTTTTGAATAGTAATTTCTCCGACTCTTTAGTTTTTTAAACTTTTGCCATATATAGTACAAAAACCCGAAAGCAATAAGGTCGTCAAAAACAAATGGAAATAAATCCAGAGGGCTT
>JACZYU010000062.1 GCA_022570935.1 Planctomycetota bacterium
CTTGGGTGGAAAAGATGTTACATGAAGACCATCGAACTTCTGCGCCGAGGGAGCGAAGTGTCTCGATCAATACGGCTGTCTGGATCGTCATATGGATACAGCCGATAATTTTAGCGTCCTTAAGAGGTTGCTCTTTTTCATATCTTTTTCTAAGGTTCATCAAGCAGGGCATTTCAGCTTCAGCGAGGATGATCTCACGACGTCCCCAGTCAGCCAGACTGATGTCGGCTACCTTGTAATCTTGTGTAAGTGTAGTAGTCATATCATATTCCTTTATTTAAAGTTGTAAATAAGAGTGGGCGCCAAGCTTGCCTGGCGTTATAAGTATTAGTTTTATAAGAACAAAATACTATATAGTAAAAGCCTGTAAGTTTTCAACTGTTTTTTAATATTTTATCACAAACTGCCTGATTAGTTATTAAAATCATAGTGCGGCATAGCCGCCCGCCTGCCAACAGACTGTGTCATAATTAAGTGATAAGAAAGATAGAAAACGTAGTATAGGGTAGAAGAGTTTAGTATAATATACCGCAAGGAGGTATGTCAATGGCATATAGATATGGTAATCGTAATCAAATGGCTTTATTGCCTAAAAGCATAGAGGAATATGTTAGTGAAGAAGACCCTGTAAGAGCATATGACGTATTTATAGAGACACTTGATTTAGAAGATCTCGGTATTGAAATTAATTTGCATAAGGTTGGCAATGCTGAGTATGACCCGAAGACTATGCTCAAATTATTTGTATATGGATATTCCTACGGTTGGAAGAGTTGCCGTAAGCTGGAACGAGCAATATATCATAATTTGTCATTCATATGGCTAATGGGAGGACTGAAGCCGGATTATAAGACGGTATCAGAATTTCGTCGCAAGAATAAGAAGGCGTTAAAAGGGGTACTGAAGAAGTGTGTACGTATGTGTATAGAATTGGATTTGATAGAAGGCAATGTATTATTTGTAGATGGTACAAAGATCAGGGCAAATGCAGGACGAGGCAGAAACTATACCAGGAAAGAATATGAGAGAAAGTTGCTAGAAATAGATCAGAACATAGATAAGCTTTTTGAGGAATGTGAACGTATAGACCAGGAAGAAGACGCTAATGAATCTCTGGTAAAGATGAAGAAGGAGCTTGTTAATAATAAGTCATATAGAGCCAGAATACAAGAGATCCTGAATCGCTTTAAAGAAGAGGAAGAACAAGGGAAAGCACCAAAGACTATAAACCAGACAGATCCGGAGAGTGCCATGATGGGAAGTATACAGGGCACACATGCAAGCTATAATGTACAGAGTGTAGTGGATGATAAACATGGTCTTATTGCTCATGCGGATGTAGTAAGTGACGTAAACGATAGAAACCAATTTTCAAATCAGATTACTCAGGCAGAAGAGGTTACGGGCAAGGAGTGCGAGATATGTTGTGGAGATGCAGGATATGCAAATACGAAAGAACTGGAGAGAATAGACCGAAGAGGTACAAGGGTAATTGTTCCATCGCAGCGTCAGGCACTGCATAATCGTGAAGAGAAACCATTTAGTAAGGACAAATTTGATTACGATAAAGACCTGGACTGTTATTATTGCCCGGAAGGCCATAAACTTGTTTATGCTGGAATGCATGAGTCCGGCAAGTCAATAGCGTATCGTATAAATGATGCTAATATTTGCAAGCAATGCAATAATTTTGGCGAATGTACCAATGCCCGGAGTGGAAGAAAGATTGTTAGATTATTGCAGGAAGAAGTTAGAGAGAAGCTTGAACGACAATACGAGCAGTCAGAGTCACAGGAGGTCTATAAACGACGAAAGTCGCGTGTTGAACATCCGTTTGGTCACATAAAGAGAAACCTTGGGATAACGAACTTTCTTTTACGTGGAAAGGAGGGTGTACAAGCAGAACTCTCCATTGCGGCTACTTGTTTTAACATTGCACGAATGATCACATTGTTTGGAGGCGTTAAGGGATTTATAGGACGGCTCTGTACCGTATAAGTGAGGAGATCTTCTTGCCTATTAGACTATCCATGAAAATAATTGCACTTCACAAGAAAACAGTTTGATATAAGCTTCATGGGCTTAATTTTTTCTCTTTTTAAAGAAGAACCACTGGCATCCTCTTTTGTCGTTTGATTATGACACAGCCTCCTGTTAGGCGGTGTTTGCTGGGCGGAGTTGCTGGGCGAAGTTGTTAGGAGGGAATTCCTAAATTATCCTTATAACACTTTAGCTCACTTTAAAAAAAAGTATGGTGTTTCCTGAAATCATGCTTCACGAAATAACTATGAGCCATGAGCAATCTGCAATCCATATTCAAAAATGACCAATGATGAAACAAACAATGTCCCTATTTTCCTATTTTCAATACCCATTGACTTTGAGCTTTTTGAAGAGATTTAATGGGATGTGTTCCGTGTCACCATAAATACCCTTTGACTCGGTTTAAAACAATTTCTTTCGTTGCGTTCTTGGCGCTTGTCCTCGGCGCTTTTTGTCCGGGGAGCTTTGCGTGAGGAAAAAGGCAGTAAAGAAAATCCTTGAAGATTTGGAGATTGAAAGTGTTGAATAATAAATCTGTCCCCTTTTTGCTTTTGATGAATTTGTATTTAGACAAAACCGAAGGAAAAGCAGATATGTTGGAATAATATTTTATAGACTTGTGCAAGGGGCTATGGTGTCTGCTCCTAAGCAATATAAGTCTTTTGTAAAAACCACATGAGTAAAGTGGATACCCAGGTTATAGAAATTTGGACTATTATTGTTCTATAGGCTCATCCAAACAAGTGTTGATATCGCTCCAGTTACAGCTTATGACATTTGTGATGGTAAATGTTAAACCTCTTCCACAAAATTTAGTAGTAGTGGTAGTCAAGGGTATAGCCCTATAAACAAAAACGTCTTGAATTTAAAATCTTGAGTAGGAATTCCCTTTTTTAGATGTTGATTTAGGCAATTATTCGTACATTCGTTCCACGATTATTTTTTACGTATGCAAAGTGAATGCTATCATCTGGCGAATTTTGAGCTTACTCTGTAGCACCGGGTAGCGCACCGGCCTCACAGCCGGATTGCCCCCTAAGAAATGAGCAAGCGAGTTTCCCCGCACACAGCTCAAGCCTCAATAAGGCCTTATTTTACCAAGACCCGGCAGTTAAATTGCTAAAAAGACAAGAGAGGATTATTATACATCTTGAAGGATAGACTTTATAGTTTTTCCTTTTAAATCAAAATGGTAATACCTACTTTTCTTTATTAAATTCCAACAATTTAGCGGAATGGGAATGACTGAGAATCCATTGCAAAGATTTAACTTTGCTCTTTTTTCCTTCCCGCACTGCCTTCGCAATACGCATCTGAAGCCTTTTGACTTCTGCTTTAACCTTCGGCCAGTTAATGGCTTTCCAGTGGTTGCCTAAGTTTGAAGTAGCACCAGTAAGTTTTTCAACTCCCGTCATTTGCTTTCTCCATAAAAAGGTTCTTCAAATTCTCTCACGAGTAGACACCTACCGGAAGTCTGCACTCTTTCAAGTCAAGTGATGTCGGCTTTAAAGCCTCAACCTGTATCCACTCCATTACAGAACGGCATTCGCTTTTTCCGATCTCTTTTACCTGCACTGCCTTAAGTGTGCCTTGCGGTTTCACATAGCTCAAAAGAGCGGAAATACAGGCTTACCACGTTCCGCTTTAGTTACATTAACGGATAACTTAGATTCATCCCGTACGCCGGTGGAACTACATTCACGTATGGCCACGTTAGAGAACCATATTCCTGTCCACATACCTTTTGGTTCAAGCTTAACAGCCTCTTTAGCTTGTTCTCTTCACGACGCTGCAGATGTTTGCATATGCTAATCATATTATCCTACCTTAGCCCTCACCCGGATGAGGCTTCCAGGAGGTAATTCCCATACGGTTCTTACCCCTCCCGACTAATCGGGATTTGGTACATTGTTGAAAGGGCTTCACACCCCATCATCAGCGCAATGGTAGCATGCCTTTCTAAGGTCTGGTGGTGAAACACCAAGTTTGTTCAGGCACTTCAAAATATTTAAGTGACTGTAAACATTAACTAAAGCGACTTCGTGTCGCCAATAACGTCTGAGTTAAGCGGCGGCGGTTTTTTGCCGTCCGCTTGAACGATTTGATAGGTGTTATGTTGTGAAGGACGGGCGGGATTCTTGCCCACCCATTGTTTTATTAATCATACGGCAGCCTTCTTTGTGTTTTGTAGCACCCCCTCTTCCTGCACCGGAGCGGAGGATGAGCGGAGGCACATTAATTATAGCTTTTTCGTGGTTTCCAAATTGAATTTTTCAAGTAGCCATTTCAATACAGTTTTTTGGTCGTTAATTGTTGCACGGCGAATTTGAGATAACAAATAAACCTGATCGGGTTTTGGAAGCGCAGTATTTTGAAGCCCCTCATTACAATTTGTACAAATAGCACGTAGGTTTTGCGGCGTATCATCTCCGCCTTTAGACTTATCTTTTATATGCCCGATAGTTAAACGGACTGTACGAGGCCCACCTAATGGGTCTGGATCTCCTGTTGCGACACCGCACATTTGGCAAGTATAACCGTTACGCTCCAAAACCCATGCTCGTGTTTCTTTTGAAATCCCGCGTTTAAAAGCAAGAACTCTGTTGGTGGTTTCAAGAAGATATTGGCCTGGCTTTAAATCTGACCTGTCTTTATGAGAAAGAATTTGATAGCCTTCTTCATCGCGAAGCTCACGTACGCGGCGAGCCCATTCAACAGCTCCACCGCTTGCTCTTTGAATTTGTTTTGATTCTAATACTTTTCCAATATTTGTTAGAAAATATTTTAGAATTAATTCTTTAGAACCTAAGGCTTTTTTGGATGACATTGTTTATTCTTTTCTTTGAAATTTTTGAGTATTTAGGATTTATTTCTATAAGTATTGCTTTTCGCTCTAATTCTTTCGCTGCCACACCAGTTGTCCCAGAGCCGCCAAATGGGTCTAATACGGCATCTCCTACTTTACTTCCAAGAAGTATGCACCTTCGCGCTAATTCACGTGGAAAAGTTGCCGGATGTCCATTCCCGCTAACATCAGGGCCAAGTAACCAATAGTTACGTAAGTTAGCGCCCGTAGATTCTCTTACTGCTTTTGAATCATAGTAATAAGATGTAGATTTTGACATTAAAAATATCTCTTCGGTTGCACTTGTTGGCCTATTTTTAACGCTTTCTGGCATAGCAGTTTTTTTTATCCAAGTTATTCTCGATCTTAATATCCAACCATCTTCTTGTAGAGCGAAAGCCACACGCCATGGTAAGCCCATTAAATCTCTATCTTTTAAGCCCCAACAATTGGGAACTTTACAATTTCGTTTCTGGATAAGTTTTTTTGTATTGCCAACTATAGCATTTGGGCCACAATTCCCAGTACCACCATTCCGGGCGTATCCGTCACCAATGTTTAACCATAGAGTTCCGTCTTTTCGCAATACCCTATGGACTTCACGAAATACATTTACAAGGTTTTCTACGTATTGAACAGGTGATTGCTCTGCTCCTATTTGTGCGGAATGGTTGTAATCACGCAAGCCCCAATAAGGTGGCGATGTGATACAGCACTGAAGAGATTCAGGAGGTATGCCCGGTAGAATTTTGAGACAATCACCGTTAAGTATTTGTAAATCTGTAAGTTGAATACTATTCGTTATTTTTATCTTTTCCACTTTTTTCATTGTTCACCTCTTTGGCCGCAGGACGCAGCATTATTGGGGGTGCTGCATTCTTTTGTTAATTTCTTCATTCGGCTGCCGTATAAGCTTGGCCATAGCAACATAACGAAAAAATCAGCCGCCGCGCTTTTTGCGGTCGGCTGTATGAAATGGTTAGAATATCTTTTCCCTCGATTCTCAATACTTTATTCTTGAGGTGACCCCAATTGTTGTGACCCCAACAATTGCCATTTTCCTCAATGTTTCAAAGAATCACCTGATGGACAACAATATCACTTTTCATGAGCTTTCACTCAATCCCAGCCATTTGAATTTATCTTGGCACGAGTATTTGCCTTGTTAGAAATTAGAATCACAAAAACTGTGTATTCTGTTTTCAAAATTTGCCCCTCAAGCTTTTCTTAATTAAGCCTTTTCATGACTTCGTGTATTTTTCTTAAGTTATATAGATTGGATCAGAAAAGCCATTTTAGTTAGTAAAAGAATACACGCACCTGCTGCTATAAATAGTATTGGCGATAGTTCTGTTATGTAGAATCTATTTAATTCGGTTTCCCAGACAGTAATCATATTTGCTAAAATATCGGTATATATGCCGCATATTTTCCTTTTTCTAGAAGAGGATTCTAAAAGCAAATCAAACTTTTCTTCAGCTTGTAATTTATTAATCATGTCGATATGGTCATTATTAGCCTCGCTTAAATAGTATTTGATCCATTTTCTAAGTGGTTTAATATGTATTGAAAACAGCAGTCGTCTTTGTTTTTGATCTCTACAGTAACTAACCCAAAATAAACTTGTAACATATAAAACCAGAAACATAGCAATAAATATAATCAAGAATTGATTGCCATTCAATTTCAGGAAATTAGTTTCCAAACCTGTACACCAAAGAATAGCCGCAGCAGCTATAAAGAAAACTATTTTTGCGCGTACTTCTGTTGTACTTTGATATGGTTGGGTATAAGCATTTTTTGAAAGTTCTTCGCTTGCTTTCATTATTTCGGCCATGGATGTTTTTGCCTTTTCCTCTTCGTCACTCATAACTGTTCTCCTTTAATAATTACACCAATTAACGACACCTAACGACTGAATTCACCTGCCACGAACAGTAAGCAGGAAACCTTACGATAAATAGTATAACTTACGATAGCAGGAAAAACTACGGAAAAAAGCAGTGCTGTTCGTGGTCAGGTGGAATGATTTTGTTAGGCTTTTTTATTTCCTATTTGTCAAAGATAAAGAATTGACCCATCTCTCATTCCCTTTTGATTCTATAATCGTCAATTGAAATTTATAGTTTGATGCGTAGTATCGTCTCGTTTGTCAATAGATTAGGTTTGACCCCAATTTTACCAATTTTACTTTCAGTGTACGTTTCTTAGGATAATAGGGACAGCGCCTATTTATTGGTATTACGTGGTCTTCCCCACGGTAATGCCCGTAGTCTTCTTCCGAATAATCTTTCAAGCCTTTTCACAAATCTGTCATTACCGCATGGCCTACCTGTCATTGAACATTTCCTTATATTGCTTATGGTTTGTTCATCGTCCTTTTCTTTTAAGTATTCTGACCAATCTTCTATCTCTTTCTCAAGATAACAACCGTGAGATAAAATCGGGTTCTTTTTCTTATTTACATGACTACTTGCGCTTGACCATTTGTACCTGTATGGTTTTCTTACTATTCCGGCCCGGACAGGGTTGTTTTCTACATATCGAACTGCTGCATATAAATGTCTTTCATCAAGTATAGTTGAGTAAAATCTTCCCTGCCATAAATGACCACTGGCCTGTTTCCTTTGATTAATATATTGAGAATATCTCATATGGAGCATATTAAATGTGAGAGACAGGGAATCTTCATTTTTTGGCACACAGACAAAGTGAACGTGATTGGACATAAGACAGTAAGCCCATATGTTTAAAGAGTATTTACTACTGTACTCTCTAAGCCATTCAAGGTATTGGATATAGTCGTTATCTTCCTCAAATACCGGCTGCCTGTAATTTCCCCTTTGGGTTATATGATGTGGATATCCTCTTGCTACAATTCTTGCTACTCGTGGCATACAAAAACCCTACACTACAGAAAGCATATTGTCAATAGTAAAATAGGCGCTGTCCCTATTATTGTCATAGATTTTTTTTTGTACTAGCCTGGATTCCCATGATTCAATCCTCCTTACTAATTGCCTAACGTTATGATCAGCCGCCGCGATTTTTGCGGACGGCTGGATTCATTTGTTATTTAAATTCGTACATTATTTTTTTATTGAATGAACATTTAAATCATCATGTCTACTTTCTATATCTATCTTTATCGAATATTTAGTTGCCCAATTACGTTTAGTATCAGGAGGCTCACCAGAAGCAATTTTAATTATTCCTTCGTTTTGGCTTCCTAGATAACTTGTAAGCAAATGAAAAACCATGAAATCTTCAAACTGTATAGCGTTTAAATATGGCCATTCCTCCATATTACAATATATATCTTCGAATCGTGGTTTATATCTTTCATAGCTTTTCCTAATCTTAAAATCATCCCGTTTATCATCTATTGAAAAACACGATATAGGTCTATCGTCCCCATAGGACTTTTTGGTCATAATTCTACACCATAGATCATGTGCAGACAAAACAACCATGCCTATTTGAGGTAAATATTCCAACTCTTCATTAAAATACAATTTCCACTGAATCTTTTGAAAATATGGAAGCATTAAATCATAGCCTTCCATATGTTTATTGTGGCGGTGACTTATCCTATGATGACCACGTATTTCGTTTAAATATAATAATTTCTGATGCGAAGTTTTGCTAAAGTTATTTTGCAAAGGATCATAAAAGAGATAAAATAAATATTCTGAACTTGGTGCATCTCCATATCCACATTTTTTTTTATCGTAAATAGCCCCTATGCTAAATAAATTATTTAATTGTTCAATATCAAATGATTCATATCTGGAACTTAGATTATACTGATTATTGTTAGGAAATAATTTTTTTGCTTGAAATAAAATAGCACGAGTAGATGTAAATCCGGTAAAACTATTGTGATAATTGACAACAATTCCTAAATCTGCATATGAATATTTCCCCTCAAATTTCTTATAATGCTCGTTTGTTTGTATTTCTAAAGAAAAAGCATTTAAAATATTTTCTTTATTGAAATCATTGATTAGCATGGACCATGTATAATCTAAATTATGTAAAGCCTCATATCTTTCATCAAGTAGTTCACACAAAGTTGAGGTTAAGTGTTCTTCGTTTGGCTTTCGACCAGGCAACATTCTACGGCTTAGTAGTGCATTTATTGAGCGAAAGTATTTGTAGAGATACAGTTTTTCTTCTAATGTAAGCACTACATCATTGTTTCTCATTTCTTTCCTTTTATAACGTTTAGTATGAGCTGCCGGCTGACGGCTTACGAACCACAAGGGCTTATCCGGTTAGCTCCAGACTATGGTTATATTAGTTAACATTATAAGGAGACAATACAGTGAAGAGTTTAATCGGGTATATCAAACGGGTCCCATTTGTCAATAATTTCACCTGTGGCAGGGCCTTCTTCAAAGCTTTTGATCCTGGCTTCAAGATCAGCTATTCGCTTAAGAAGATCAGATTTTTCTTTTTCATGAAGAGACTTAAGGTTGTCCATACTCGCTTTAAGATCATTCACTTCTTTAGAATGCGAGGCTTTAAGATTTTCTGTTTTTTCGACTTGCTCCCTTTCAAGCTGAAAGTGGTTTCTCTCCATTACCGTTTGCGCATTCTGGAGTTCAGAAAGTTTCTCTCTTATAGGGAATAGCAGGTTTAGGGTTTTACGGTCTTTAACTGAATTGACTAACTTTTCTATTAAGTCAGAAATATCTTTAATTATGCTCAATGTAATGTTCCTTTAGTAATATAACGACCGGCATAAGTGGCGAAAAACAAAAAGGAAAAAACCTTTGGATAAAGAAAAATGTTAATAGCAAAAGTAACTACAGATATTCAGCGTGCTGTTTTTCGTCCATCTTCATGCCATTGTTATGCTTTTTTAAGAAATACTCGAAGTGTCTTTACACCCCTTGTTTATTTTGAGGCTTCACGGAGTGCCTTTAGAAACCCTGGGTGTACTTGATACCCCAAATCTTGGGCCTTACGTGCATCCTTTCTTGCTTTTCCATATTCTCCCTTGAAATAGTAGACAACTCCCCGATTATTGTAGGCCATAGCATAGCTCGGATTTATTTTGAGTGCCTCGCTATAACTTGAGATTGCTTGTCCATACTGTTTTTTGGATTCATAGGCAAGCCCTCGATTGAGGTAGGCATCAGCATCTTTCGGATTTATCTTAAGTGCCTTATTATAATCTGAGATCGCTTGGTTATATTGGCTTTTGTTGCGATAGGCATTTCCTCGGTTGTAGTAAGCATCGGCATCCCTAGGATTTATTTCAAGTGCCTTATTATAATCAGAGATTGCCTGACCGTACTGGCCTTTGGAACTATAGGCTTTTCCACGATTGAGATAGGCATCAGCACCTTTTGGATTTATCTCAAGTGCTTTATTATAATCTGAGATCGCTTGGCTATATTTCCCTTTGGAATCATAGGCAAACCCTCTATTGTTGTAGGCAGCAGCATTCCTTGGGTCTATCTCAAGTGCCTTGTTATAATTCGAGATTGCTTTGTTATATTGACCTTTTTTATGATAAATAACTCCCCGAGTGAGGTGGACCATGACACTCATCGGATTTGTCTCAAGTGCCTTACCAAATTCAATAATGGCTTGGTCATACTGTCCTTTGTTACCGTAGGAGACACCATTGAAAAAATGAATGGCTGTCTCCCTTTTTATATTTTGTTCAATTACTTCTTTAATTACATTCAGGCTTTGTTTTGCTGGTGCGTAAAACTGGTCAACCTTTAAGGTTTTTTTGAATTCCCTTTTTGCTTTTTCAAATTTACCTTGAATTGCATACTTCACACCTTTATCATAACTCTCCTTGGTAAGTGGCTGAGCATAAGCAACTCCACTTGTTAAAATTATCACTATTAATAAAGACGACCACATTTCACTTAATATTTTCATGAAAATATCCCTCCATTTGATTAAAATAAAATCAACAGGCTCATTTTTGCAGCATAACGTCACGCATAAGTCGCCACCACCTGTGCGGTGACGTTGTAAGAGAGGCTTGGAGCGGTGGCCTCGATAAACATTAGATCGCTAATATATTGGTGGTCGATCTTCATGCGATTGTTAGACAAGGATATTTATATGAAAAAACAAACTATAGCATTTTTAATGTGGGACGAAAAAACTGGCATATTCCGTGAGAAAAAGTCAATCTCTAGCGACAAAGCATTACGTTGTACTGAAGATATAAAAAGCCTTTTTTCAAAACCAAAGGTCAGCCTCTATGAGGCATTAAAAGACAGACCAGATAGGGTAGCAAGACTCGAATCAATCTTGTTGAAAACATTGCCCTTTGTAAAGTGTGGCAGGTAGCCATCGTTTTTTCGAGTATTTTCTTATCTGTTTAGCAATTGGGGCTTTTTGAATTAATCCATCAGCATGGTAAACAAGTATGTCACAAGGTTTGAATTCAATTATGTCTTTATCTTTTAATTCAGTTAATGCGTCAACGGCTGATTGAGAACAATTGAACCAAAGATATATGTTTTTTTCAGGATAACCAAAATTGAATTCACCTTTGAAGCCTTTAATTCTTGAGAGTTCGGCGAATGATACGCCATCACCATATTCTTTTAGAAACTGTAGTATGGCATCTTTCATCGTAAGTCTCCTGTTTAATATATTTTGATCGTGTCTAACGTCCTAAATCAGTGGGCCAAAACAAAATACAGGTAAACCGCTGATTAACCTCAGACTTTGTTTGCAGTGCCCCTTATGAAAAAAAGGCCGCTGTTTTGGATCCACTGGATTTTATTGTTATGTTTTATTTTTTAACATCTTAATGATATGATTGGCTAAATATTCCTTAACCTCTCTATGCCTTGGAATAGGCTGGGATACTTTAGTTTCTGGATTTTGATACCAGTCATGGTTCCCTCCATGACGTAAAAAGACGCATCCTATCTGCTCTATTTTTTTTATTAAATCTCTTCTTTTCATGCAACTTCAAGTTCCGAAATTTTACGTACACATGGAATCTTTCCGCTCGTTAAATCCTTATAAATATCTTTCAAATTATCTTTTAATTCTTCTATTGATTCACCCTGAGTAATGTAATCTGGGTATTCTTCCAAGTATCCAATCCACATATTTTCATCTTGCCAGTGAACGTATTTTGTTTTTTCCATATTAGCCTCCATTAATTATGACATTAATAATAGCCTCCACTTCTTGTGAAATATGTTAGCAATTAATTGTATTAATTGAAAGAATACATCGATTTTTCTATGTGGCACTCTAAAACCCAATTGCTCGCCATATTGGCCTATCTCAACAGAATCTTGTTTTTCCATTCTAAGTCGAACGATGTCAGATCATTATTATTTCTAAAGTAGAACGCTCTTCGCCAATGGCCTTTGTCAACGATGTTATATTCTGTGTCAAGACAAATAGAAAATGTCAGGTTTTTAACAAATTAAAAATGTCAGTAAATTAGTCAAGTTGTAAATTAAGATAAGTTAGTAAAGAAACAAAAGGTGAAAGCAATATGATGTTGTGTAACGGAAGGAGGCCGTAGGCCGACTGGAGTTACACAACATCAACCGTCAACATGTCACTGTCACAAGCATTGATGCCTTTTGCTTATTCTT
>JACZYU010000217.1 GCA_022570935.1 Planctomycetota bacterium
GGGGATAATGCTAATTTGCAGATAGAGTTGATAACGCCGATAGCGATGGATAAGGAGTTGAGGTTTGCGATAAGAGAAGGTGGAAAGACGGTAGGGGCGGGTGTTGTTACTAAAATTATTGAATAATACTATTGAGCTATGGGAAACGAAATGGATTTTAAAATTAGGATTCGTATGGAAGCTTATGATCACAGGATTCTTGACCAGTCGGCTGCAGATATAATAGAAACGGCCAAGCGTACAGGAGCAAAGGTGTCAGGGCCTATACCTTTACCAACACGTATGGAGAGGTATACAGTACTTCGTTCACCGCACGTTGATAAAAAGTCTAGAGAGCAGTTTGAAATGAGGACACACAAGCGGTTGATTGATATACTTGAGCCAACACCGAAAACTGTTGATGCTTTGAACAAACTTAATATGCCTGCCGGAATAGAAATAAAAATAAAAGCGTAGGAATGCGTCAGGCTTCTTAAATACGAAAAACTTTTCTGATTGGATTTTTAAGGTAAATTAAAAATGGTAGCTCGTTTACTAGGTAAAAAATTGGGAATGACCCAGATGTTTAGTAAAGAGGGTAATTTAATTCCTGTGACTCTGATACAGGCAGGCCCATGTAGTGTCCTGCAGATAAAAAACAAGGAAACCGATGGATATTCGGCTATACAGGTTGGATTTGAAGAACGGAAAAAGAAAAGGGCGACTAAAGCTGAAATAGGACATTGTGCAAAGGCAAAAACGGGTGTAAAGAAATTAGTGCGGGAATTTCGTGATGATCCTTTGGATGCGGAATATGAACTTGGGCAGGTATTGACAGTTGATGTCTTTGACGGTGTAGAGGTGATTGATATAACCGGTACCAGCAAGGGTAAAGGTTTTGCCGGTGCCATGAAAAGATGGGGATTTAGCGGCGGGCCCGCTACGCACGGTTGTACTACGCCTAGAAGTGCTGGTTCAGTTGGTGCAGGTACTGATCCTGGTCGTGTGTTGAAGGGGAAAAAGATGTCAGGTAGAATGGGTGGTGATAAATGTACTGTAAGAAACCTGGATGTTATTAAAATAGATAAAGACAAGAATTTGATGTTTGTCAAGGGTGCCGTTCCAGGCCCAAATGGCGGATATGTAATTATAAGAAAGAGTAGATATAGTTAATCATGATAAAAGTACCAGTATATGATAGTAGCGGTAATCCTTTAGAGGATACATCTTTGTCTGAAGAGAGATTCGGAGATAAGGTTCACAGGGAGCTTTTGAGAGATGTGGTAATTATGCACGAGGCAAATCATAGACGAGGTACAGCATGTACTAAAACCAGAGGAAAAGTCAGGGGCGGTGGCAAAAAACCCTGGATGCAGAAACATACTGGAAGGGCGAGGGCGGGGAGCATACGATCTCCGTTATGGCGAGGCGGTGGAGTAACTTTCGGGCCTCAGCCAAGGGATTATTCTTATTCAATAAATCGTAAAGCAAAGAAAGTTGCCTTGCAATCTGCGATTTTGTCTAAATTACAAGATAATGAGGTGATTCTAATTGATAAGCTGGAATTTGATTCTCCAAGTACAAAGAAAATGGCGAATCTGTTGAAGTCTTTAGGGATCAGAGAAAGCTGTCTTATAGTAATACCAGAGCTGAATGAGATGATATGGAAATCCACCAGGAATATTTATAACCTGAAGGTTCGTGTTGGTTCGGACTTGAATGCTTATGATGTGATTAAATACAAAAAGTTATTAATAGTTAAAGATGTGTTAGACAACATTAAATTTAAATAAATCTACTAAAAACTGACTAAATTCAAAATTCCATTATGGACTATTATCATATTGTAAAAAGGCCTTTATCTTCTGAAAAAAGTGTTGGCGATAGAGAGGCGACAAATTCGTTTCACTTTGAAGTAAATAAGAAAGTGAACAAGATTCAAATAAAAGAGACAATAGAGAAGCTGTTTGATGTAAAGGTATTATGTGTTAGGACTTTAAATAGAGTTGGAAAGAAGAGAAAGTATCGGAACAAGGTGTATAAAACGAGTGGATGGAAGAAAGCAATAGTAACCTTGAAAGAAGGCGATACGATAGACCTTGGCTATTAAGTTTTATGCTAATTGAAAGTGTGATTTAAATGGGAATAAGACGATATAAACCGACAACAAATGGAAGGCGACAAGGGAGTGTTTCTGATTTTGCAGAAATAACAAAAGTAACTCCAGAGAAAAGTTTATTGATGCCTTTAACGAAAACTGGCGGAAGAAACCACGAAGGTAAGATTACTGTTAGACATAGGGGTGGTGGAAGTAAAAGAAAATATAGAATAATAGACTTTAAGAGGAATAAATATGATATTCCTGCAAGGGTGGCAAGTGTTGAGTATGATCCCAATCGTTCCGCTAACATTGCATTGTTGCATTATGTGGATGGGGAGAAACGATATATCATAGCTCCTGCTGGTTTGGCTGTAGGGCAACATGTTGTTTCTGGCGAAAAGATTGATCCTCAGATCGGTAATTGTATGCCCCTTAAAAATATACATTTGGGGATTGAGATACATAATATTGAAATGAGGCCTGGGGAAGGCGGTAAGATTGTTAAGTCCGCAGGTAGTGTTGCACGGGTTTTAGCCAAAGAAGATAATTATGTGCAAATAGTCCTTCCTTCTGGTGAAATACGTAAAATATTTCATGAATGCAGGGCTACCATAGGCCAGGTTGGTAATACGGACCATATGGGCATAAAAATCGGTAAGGCTGGCAGGAAGAGATGGATGGGACGTAGGCCGCATGTAAGAGGTACTGCAATGAATCCAGTAGCTCACCCAATGGGTGGGGGAGAAGGCCGAAGCCATGGTGGAAGGCATCCTTGTTCTCCGACAGGTGTATTGTCAAAAGGTGGAAAAACAAGGAAGAGGAAGGCGACAAGTAATAAGTTTATAATAAGAAGAAGAAAGTCCAGGCGTAATAAAGGCTAGTTATTTAGAAACATGAAAATTAAGAAGGTATAAACTATGGGACGTTCGGTAAAAAAAGGCCCTTATATTGATAGTAAGCTGCTTAAGAAGGTGTTAAAGCAAAGGGAAACAGGTGATAAGCAGCCGATTCGTACTTGGGCGCGCAGTTGTATAATTATCCCGGAATTTGTGTCACATACATTTATGGTGCATAATGGAAAAATTTTCCATAAACTTTTTA
>JACZYU010000063.1 GCA_022570935.1 Planctomycetota bacterium
TTCTATGCGTATTATTTCAGGTAAAGCAAAAGGTGTACGATTATCAGCATTAAGCAGTAAACAAACCAGGCCAATATTGGATAGAGCGAAGGAATCCTTGTTTAGTATTTTAGGAGACTCTATACTTGATAGTATCGTTCTGGATTTATTTGCAGGTACCGGATCATTAGGAATAGAAGCTCTCAGTCGAGGTGCAAAAAGGTGTTTATTTGTAGATAATAGTACAAACGCAATTCGGGTGATTAAGAAAAATCTCCAGGATGCAGGATTTCTAGAAAGAGCTGTTGTTCTAAAAATAAACGTATTTAGATTATTAGGAATTTTAAAAAATAAGCATGTGAAATTCGACCTTATGCTGGTAGCCCCTCCATATAAATTATTGGATTTAGATTGCCGAGATAGAAAAAGAATCTTTTCTATGCTGGATGAGTGCGTTTCCAGAAAAATTATAAATGAAACAGGAGTCATTGTACTTCAACATCATAAAAAGCAAACGGTCAGCAAGGAAAGCTTCAAACAGTTGAAGATAATTGATGAAAGACGGTATGGTACTACACAGTTTACTTTCCTGGGAATAGACTCAACCTCAAATCCTGAGACGTAAGAATCGTAGCGCGGCATAGCCGCAACCAAGTTTGAAGTGCCTTAAGTGAACTCCTGCCTGCCGGTAGGCAAGGAAAATGCCTAAAGTTAAAAATTTGAAGAGATTAAGGAATTAAGGAATTGGGGGACTGAATAATAAATCAATTAATCCCTAAATTCCTGAATCCTTGAATTCCTAAATTATAACCAGGAACTGCCCCCTTTGATGAGGTTGTTTTTTGCCACAACTTTAGCTCACTTCAAACTTCCCGACTGAGTCGGGCCTTGAAGCTACCCCGAGGGGCGCCTCGGGCGACCTGCCCGAACTGATTGGCAGGCGGGTAGGCACTTTTAACTTTTTCTGAGATTCCAAAAATTTCCTAAAGCTTGTCCTCATAATTCCACTTGATATTGGGTAATACTTGCAAAGAATGTGAATAAAAACAATTGCAAAATAAATAGAATTAGCCTTAAGGCGCCTGCCAAGATAAATCTTTTCCTGGAAATTTTAGGCAAAAGAGATGATGGTTATCATGAGATTGAAACAGTAATGCAGGAAATTGATCTTGTGGATAACCTTCAGTTTGAAGAAACCCAGGAAGGTGTGAAGCTTAAATGCAATGATAAGAATATTCCTTCAGATGAAAACAATCTTGTATGCAAAGCGGCAAATCTTATTCTAAATGAGTGCGGAATTAAAAAGGGAGTATTGATAAGTTTAGAGAAAAATATACCTGTGGGAGCTGGTCTGGGTGGTGGGAGTAGTGACGCAGCGGCGACCCTTAAGGCATTGAATTTACTTTGGAAGATCGGACTTAACGATGCAGAGCTAATGGGATTTGCTGCAAAGCTGGGATCTGATATTCCTTTTTTTATAAAGGGTAAGACTTCGTTATGTAGTGGGAGGGGAGAAAAGATAACTCCGATTGAAGTGAAAAACGAAATGAATTATCTTATCATTTTCCCGCATATCAACATCAGTACAACAACGATTTACAGAAACCTGAAAATTGACTTGACAAAAAAAATAATAGATGTAAGCTTTTTTTTGAATGCGCTAAAACATCATAAAGTTGCTGGTATCAGCAAGTTGCTGTTTAACCGTTTAGAAGAAGTAGTCTTCGCAACATACCCTGATTTGTTAGATGTAAAAATGGCTTTAGGCCATTTTGGTTTTTGCGGTTTGTCAGTTTCTGGTAGTGGGTCAGCCTTCTTCGGTCTGTGCAACGATAGACACCAGGCGGAAGCTATCAAAAGCAAAATAGAGCGAAGCGACATAGGAAATGTATACGCGGTAACAAATGTTATAACACCATAGACAACGAGACGGGAAGGAGAACTTATTTACTATGAATATTACTGAAGTCAGAGTGAAACTAACTGAGGCAAAAAAGAATCGTTTACAGGCTTTCTGCAGCATAACAATTGATAACGACTTTGTAGTAAGAGACCTGAAGATTATAGAAGGATATAAAGGGGCTTTTGTTGCCATGCCGAGCAGAAAGCTCGCTGATAAGTGCCCTAAATGCAATTCCAAGAACTACCTTCGTGCACGATTTTGTAATGATTGTGGTGCTAAACTCGATGACAAACGCGCATTAGGTGAACCCAGAGATGAATCCAGAGGCGAAGCGGGGGAAGAATCCAGAGGGAAATTTAAATTATATGCTGACACCGCTCATCCAATAAATTCTAAATGCCGTGATGAAATTGAACAAAAAGTACTTGCTGCATACAAAGAAGAAACTGAAAAGGCCAAACAACCAGACTATAAACCACCCGTGATGGGAGATCCTGATACAGATGGTTACGACGTTGAAAACAGTTAATTAATTTCAATAGGATCATCCATAGCAAAAGAGTGTAGGAACATCCTTTAAATCAATTCAGTTAACCGATCTTCCAATTGACATATCTTAAAACACACGCTATACTTATCTTAGGAGATAATTCTTTTACAGTAAATCGATGTCTTGTCGGCTGAAATAAATTGGCAACTTTGGTTTATTCTCTAAAGCTTTGAAAGAGAGCTCTCTGTATGTATCTGCGAAAATCGGCGTCCTATTTAATATAAAATAATCTAAACTTTCAGAAAATCTGGTTTAATAAAAATGGAAAGAACCGGTTCGCAAATTTTAATTGATGCTTTAAAAGAAGAAAATGTTGAATACATTTTCGGCTTACCTGGCGGTGTAGTCATACCACTCTTCGATACACTGTTTGACGAGACAGACTTAAAGTTCATACTGACACGTCACGAACAGGCGGCAGGTCATGCGGCTGATGGTTACGCCAGAGCTACAGGAAAAGTAGGTGTTTGTCTCGTCACATCCGGTCCCGGCGCAACAAACTTAACAACCGCTATTGCTACTGCCTACATGGACTCCATACCCATGGTAGCCATAACCGGCCAGGTAAAAACACACCTTATAGGCAGTGATGCATTCCAGGAAGCAGACGTAACCGGTATAACACGCCCTATCTCAAAACATAATTATCTCGTAAAAGATATAAAAGAGCTGGCAAAGGTAGTTAAAGAAGCGTTTTATATAGCTTCAACAGGCAGACCGGGTCCTGTGGTTATTGACCTCCCTGTGGACGTAACAACAGATAAATGGAATGGAAATATTCATGAAAAAATAAACCTGCCCGGGTATAAGCCACCATATGAAGGTAATATTCGACAGATAAAAATAGCAGCAGATGCGATAAACAGATCAAAAAGACCCGTAATTTATGCAGGTGGTGGAGTTATATTATCAAATAGCTCAGAACAGCTTATCGAGCTTGCTGAAAAAGCCAATTTACCGGTAAACACGACATTGCTGGCACTGGGAGCATTTCCGGAAGACAACGAAAAGGCGCTGGGAATGTTAGGGATGCATGGCACAGTTCCTGCCAACTATGCCGTTCATGAATCGGATTTATTAATTGCAATTGGAGCGAGATTTGATGACAGGATTACTGGTAAGATAGATGAATTTGCTCCCCAGGCACAGATTATTCACATAGATATAGATCCAACTTCTATCAGTAAGAATATCAGGGTTGATATTCCTGTTGTTGGTGACGCCAATAATATTCTTACTGAATTGATAAAACACGTAAGTTATGTTGAAAGAAAAGAGTGGTTTGAAAAAATTGCTGAATGGAAGAAGAAATATCGCTTGTCTTATGATAACACAAGTGACGTTATAAAACCCCAATACGTAGTTGAACAAATCTGCCAGGCCACCAAAGGCGAGGCAATTATCACTACTGAAGTCGGTCAGAACCAGATGTGGGCTGCCCAATATTATACTTATACAAATCCCAGAAGTTTCATATCTTCCGGCGGCTTAGGTACTATGGGATTCGGTTTTCCTGCCGCAATAGGCGCCCAGCTTGGATGCCCTGACAAAATCGTTATTGACATTGCAGGTGACGGTAGTATTCAAATGAATATTCAGGAACTTAGCACTGTTGTTAAATATAAACTGCCCGTTAAGATTGCTATTTTGAACAATGGCTATCTCGGGATGGTGAGGCAGTGGCAGGAGCTGTTTCATGACAAAAGGTATGCACATACACAACTGGATGGTAATCCTGACTTTGTGCAGGTAGCAAAAGCCTATGGCGTTGATGGTTTTCTGGTTGAGAAAAAGGAAGACGTCAGACCAGTAATTGAGAAAGCACTTTCAATAGACGGCCCTGTCTTAATGGATTTTAAAATAGACCCGGAAGAAAATGTATTTCCAATGATCCCGGCAGGACAAGCCATCAGTCAGATCAAGGGAGTTGAATTAATCTGAAGAGGTGGGTTGCCACTGATAGTGGCATTGTGCTTATACGTCATTGTGTAATTGTCTTTGAAAAGAAAGAATATTTCAAGTACTGTTAAAAGCGGTTTGGCCTATTGAATCACTCTCTGTCATAATTATTTTGTTTCAAGCTTTCAGCGACAGAATCCCAAAGAGATGCAACAGCACAAAGTCTCATTCCACTTCGTCCTATCGCAATATTCATCCAATTCTGTGGCAATGGTTTTGTTGTTTTAATATTAGAGCCTTGCTCCTTTACATATTCACAAAATGCAGTCCAAAAGTCTCTTTGTTATATTTTTGATTCAGTCAATGCTCTACCTTTGTAGTTTTATTACAATAAAATTACCTTTATATTATTGAATTGATCAGTACAATCTTATACTTTGATAGACTTTTGTCAATTGATACTTCGATGACGCTCGGTATGGCCGCGACTGAGCCCTCGACGTGAGCTCGGTCGAACGCTCAGCCGAATGTCCAACCCTGAGCAAGCCCCCGTCCTTTGCTTCGACAGGCTCAGCATGGTGAGTACATCGAACCATGAGGTCAGGAAAAGTCGAAAGGTTGATCTTCAATGCTTGTCTGCAAGCAGACTTAATGAAAAGAAGGATCGAAGAGTAAGTATGAATCGTTTTTATGCTCCATTTCAGGCTGGGTTGAAAAATATATGGATTGATAGTTCAGAAAGCCATCACATTATACATGTTAAAAGATTAAAAACCGGTGACAATATCGTCCTGTTTAACGGTATGGGAATTGAGTGTGATGCCGAAATCGTTGAAATAAATGGAAATAAAGTCAGAGTAGAAGTTAATCAGTACAAGACTGTCAATAAAGAAAACAGGGTTGGCATCGACATAGCATTTGCTATTCCCAAGGGAAAACGCTCTCACTTTCTAATACAAAAATGTACCGAGCTGGGAGTTCGCAAATTAATTCCAATAAATTATGCACGGAGTGTGGTAAAGCTTAAGGCCGAATCTTCCGAAAAAATAGAGAAGTGGCGCAAGATTGCGATTGAGGCGGCAAAACAGTGCGGCCGTAATACTATTACAGAAATTGGTGAGGTTGTGGACTTTTGCAATATCATCGAGAATTTAGATAGTTACGACCTTCCTCTATTTGCCTGCAATCAGCCTGATTCAAATAATCTAAAAAATACGTTGCAAGAACACCTGAAACCAAATAATATAATCAGTTTTATTGGCCCTGAAGGAGGATTTACATCTAATGAGATAGAGATGGCAAAGAGAGCCAAGTGTAAGCTTATTAGCCTGGGCCAACGGACTCTTCGAGTGGAAACGGCCGCAATTGCAGTTTCTGCAATCCTTTCGTATCATTATTCAGTATGAGTTTATGGTATTATCCTGTAAAAACTTCTTTTCCCCATTTACATGAGGACAAGCTTTAGAAAGTTTTTTTCGTGTCATAAAAAGTTAAAAGTGCCTACCCGCCCCGCTTAGCGTGGCCTGCCTGTCGGCAGACAGGAGTTCACTTTAGTCACTTAAAACTTGTTTGCGGCTTTGCCGCACTATGAGGTTATTTATGTTATACGCCGTAATTATGGCAGGTGGTTCTGGTACCAGGTTTTGGCCGTGGAGCCGGAAAAAAACACCAAAACAACTCTTGAAGATTACTGGACAAGATACTATGATTAAGCAAACTGTTGATCGTATTATTGGTGAAATACCTTCAGAGAATATCTATGTTGTAACAACGGCTTGCATGGCTGACAGTATTAAGGGGGAACTGTCACAGATACCGGCAAAGAATATTATATCAGAGCCATTTGGCAGAAACACGGCGGCGTGTATTGGTCTTGCCGCAACCATAATTTCCAATAGAGATGCCGACGCCATCATGGCCGTTATGACGGCAGATCACATAATTGAACCCCCTGATCTTTTTCTAAAAGCATTAAAATGTGCAGAGAAACTCGCAGCAGAAACAAACGCTCTTATTACGTTCGGAATTAAACCAAATGAACCATCTGTAAATTACGGATATATACAAAGAAGTAAAGATAGGATTAACCCTCATGATTTCCAGATTTATGATGTAAAACGCTTTACAGAAAAACCGGATCGTGCGACAGCCGAAGGCTTTGTTCAGAGTGGAGAATATTACTGGAACAGTGGCATCTTCGTCTGGTCTGTAAATACAATACTTGAAAACATAAATACTCTTATGCCAGAATTATCGAAGGGCCTGGAGAGGATTGGAGAATCAGTAAATACGCCTGACGAGTCAAATGTTATCTACAATGAATATGAAAAGTTTGATAATATATCAATAGATTATGGAGTGATGGAAAAGGCTTCAAATGTAAAGATAATCGAAGCAGATTTTAAATGGGATGACGTTGGTTCATGGCTTGCTATAGAAAGGTTGAACAAGTCAGATCAAAATAATAATACCATATTAGGTGAACATTGCGGACTTGACACGCAGGGAAACATAATAATCGGAGACAAAGGACACTTAATAACAACTATAAACGTGTCAGACATGATTATAGTAAGCACAAAAGATGTTACCATGGTTTGCAACAAAAACAATGCTGAAGATATTAAAAAATTAACTGACCTCCTGAAAGAGAAAGGTTACGATTGCTATCTATAATGTTTACTTTGTAAAACCTTCTTTTTGAAATCTTAAACTCGATACTACCATTTCCCTTATTAGTACAAGGATTATGAGGTAGACCTCTCTTCCCCGGACAAAAGACGCCGAGGACTTTTCGAGAGGTCGTGCCCAAGGCAGATTCGCTGTGGCGAACTGGTCATGTTTATGTAACGAATGATAGCTAAATTATAAAGTTGTTTGACTTGTTATTAAACATTTTATTTAACACACCGAAGGTGTGGTAAAGCAGTCTATAAGGTGACAATTTTCAGTAAAAAAAGCAAGAAATTGTCGACTTAGAGACTATGAGAGGGGGTTGAAACAAAAAAGTGTTATGGAAATTAATAGAAATACGATAATTAAACATCTGGTCAAGAAACACCCGGAAACCCTGTCAGTATTCAGGAAATATAATCTTGTTGTAGCCGGAGGTGTAAGAGGGCCTAATGAACCTCTGGCATTCTTCGCAAAAGCACATGAGGTGGATTACGACGAAATAGTTAAGGAATTGAATGCCGCTATTGAAAAAGGTCCGGACGAAAACACTGAGACGGTAGAGCTGGTAGAAGACAAGGTTTATCAAAAATTCTTTAAGACAGCTATCATAATGGTACTGACAATAGGTGTGACAGTTGGCGCAATAGTATTAACTTATATAGGCAAAACCCAGGATTTCCATTATGTACTTCATAAACTTGTCCAGACACATGGACATGCCCAACTGTTTGGATGGGTGGGTCTTTGCATTATCGGTTTTGCATACTATATAGTTCCCCGGGTTAAAAACGTGGAACTCAAATATCGTGAATTAACAACAACAAGCTTCTGGCTGATAGTCACAGGAACCGTCATAAGGATATTTGCCCAACCTTTCGCAAATGAATTAACAAACATCCTCCTGCCAATATCAGGGTTATTAGAATTTATGGCAATTGCGTTATTTGCCTTCATTATTTTAAGTACTGTCTTTGCAAGTCAGGAAAAGAAAGCACCATACGACAAATTTATAATGGCAGGGGTATTTTGGTTTCTGGTTTGCGGTTTTATGAACTTTATAATGGATATCGTTATGTTTTTCACAAATACAAACGAAATTCCAAGAACATTTTACAGCCCTTTTGTACACGTATTTCTTCTCGGTTTTGTTTTCATGTTCATATTTGCCATAAATATAAGGACGGTGTATGCCTTCCTTGATGTTGGAACAGTAAGGGTTCGTGCAGTAAATACTACATTCTGGCTGCTAAATCTAACTCTTCCCGTATACTTTATTGCTCATGCTTTTAATTATAACTCTCCATTTTTGCTGAAAGTCTCATACCTTACGATTTACCTGGTAGCGTTCAGCATTTTACTATTTGTTTACGGTATCAGGATCTTTGAAAAGTCTACAAAGGAACTCGACGATGTTGTAATGGATAGAAGCTATTCAAAAACTATCAGGGCTGCTTATGTCTGGTTGGTTATTGGTGTGCTTATCCTTGGGGCAAAACCTTTCCTTAAGGCATTTTCAGAATCGCAGTATCTGTTTCATGGTGCAGCTAATCACGCCATCGCCGTTGGATTCGTAACTTTGATGATTATAGGATACGCATCAAAGATGGTTCCAACCTTTAAGGGTGTTGGCATGCATAGCATAAGGCTTGCAGATCTGTCATTTTATCTCATAAACATAGGCTGTTTTCTCCGGGTTTCTACCCAGATAATGATTGGACTATCAAATGATTATTACTATTCTCTCATTGGGTTTTCAGGCTGGATCGAGCTGACGGCAATCGGTATCTTTGGGTACAACATATGGAAGACAATGAACGCAGAGGATGAAGATGAACTTGAAGAACCAAAGGAAACTTTAACTGAGATTACAGGAAACACAAATATTGCTAATGCAATAGATCAATATCCGGAAATACTGGATGTGTTTCTGGAGTTTGGGTTTAAACAACTTACTAATCCTGTTGCAAGGAAAACGGTTGCAAAAATGTTTACGATTAAACAAGCATCAAAAATACATCCGGTTGAGATAGATGCCCTACTTAAAGCCCTGAATGAAAAAATAAAAAAAGCATGAAGATATTAAAGAGAACCATATTTCTTGTAATGTTCAGTTTGTTGTTATCTAATGTTTGCATTGCACAAGATGCCGAAGAATATTTCAAGAGAGGAATCGGTTATTTTGAAACAAGACTTATAAACAAGGCGATTGCTGAACTCAAAAAGGCTCTGCCTCTATTTAAAGAAGATCAAAAACAGATGAAGGCTGAAACATATGTGACACTCGCAAATGCATACAACAGGAAAGGTATACACAAAGCGGCAATTACTGCGTGTAAGAAAGCAATAGAAATTAATCCTGACCTAGCCAATGCACATTATAATCTGGGATTTGCCTATAGAGAAGAGGGAAACAACAAACTGGCAACGCAAGAATTTGCACTTTATGACAAACTATTAAAACAAGAGGGTGAATATGTTGAAATCCCTGAGAAACCAACTTCAAAAGATATTGATAGATATATTACCCTTGGTGATAATTATTTTAAAGAGGGCAAGTTTGATGAATCTATTGCTGAATACAAGAAAGCCCTGGAAATAAAACCCCGTGATGACATCCTTAATAAACTTGGACAGGCTCATCAGCAGAAAAGATTAGCAGGCATATCTGAAGGTCAGCCTGCGAAAATAGATACATTTACAAGCGAAAAGACATTGGACGAAATGCCAAGGTTAGAGACAAAACAGGAGCTCTCAATAGAAGAGCTATATGACAGAGGAATTTCATATTACGATAAAGGACTGATTGACAAGGCAATTGAAGAATTCAAAGAAGTACTTGAGCTTGATCCGGATGATATAGAAACTCATTATCATCTTGGTAATGCATACGCAGATAAGGAAATGTTTGATGAGGCCTTATCAATATATAAAAAGACAATAGAAAAAAATCCTGAATTTATAGATGCCTATTTAAGCCTGGGTACACTGTATTTAGATATGGACATGGTCGATGAGGCAATTTCCCTATGCAAACAAGCCATAAGTACAAATTCAGATGATTCATTCTTATGTTTCCTCCTTGGGGAAGCATATGTCCGGAATGAGCAATACGAAGAAGCCATAACGGCATTTAACAATGCCATTTCCATAAACCCCATGGATCCGGAAACACAGTACCGGTTAGCAGAGTCTTATTATGAAACCAAACAATATGACATGGCGTTAAAGCACGCAACGCAAGCTGAGGAACTGGGATACATCACTGATTCGACATTCATGATTGATTTGAAGAAAAATGTCGTTACTGAATAATAAAACGTCTAAGCAATTCCATAATGTTACCTTCTTCCTGCATACGCAAACTTAATGGAGAATCCAACACAACTAAAATATTGAGGTCCTACACATCAATCTCCATCTGGATGCAACACATATTGTCACCTTCCTCTAATTCAAAGTCATCTTTGGGATTTATAAACATTTCCACTAAAAGCATCTTTAGGTAACTGCCCGTATAATAAGCTTATATACAATCAGTTAACAGTAATATCTCTAAACAAGAAGACATTTGCATCTATTTTCGCATCATTTTGAATATTATTTCCATATTTTGTAGGAAAATAATTCCGTGTGCATGGATTAACAATTTATAATTCTGGCTAAAGTTTTAATAATATTAACCGATTATAGTGATAAGACTTATAATAGCTTTTTTTCAAACTTCATAAATATAAAATGGAATACGAGATATCACCAGATTATTTACCGATCAGCCCATGCAGTTTAAGAACGAATACAACGGTTGGTTGTGACATTTATTTACTTGCAAAGACAACGATTGAGGTTCGATTTGTATTATATTGCAGGGGAGATGCGGTCTTTGACGAAACCAAAAAGGACATGCTTGTGGCACAGAGGATCAAAAGCCTTTTTATAAAGAAAGATGAACAGGAGACATACTTTGATTACCTGGAGAATAATTTTCAACATATCGTATCCGATACAAGTATTCCGACAGATGAAAGAATAAAAATCGTTCATAGCGCCGCTACTAATCTGGTTAAGGACCTCTACAACGATCCGAGAAGTGGAAACGTGGAAAGGACGAAGACGTTTGCCAACAACATGGTTGATTACGTTATTAAAGATAGTAAAGCTGCGGAAAGCTTGCTCAAGCTGGCAGTACATGAATATTATACTTATACTCATTCAGTAAATGTTGCAGCCGTAGGGACTTTGTTTGGACAGGACCTTGGCCTGGGAGTGAATGATTTAAAGGGTCTTTGTGCAGGGATACTTTTGCATGATGTTGGCAAGACCAGGATCAGTGCTGATATACTTAATAAAAAGGGGAAATTAACAAAAGAAGAATTCGAGATAATAAAGAAGCATCCTGAGTTCGGGATAGAAGTATTAGAAGAAACAGGGGTTCAGTTTAAAGAGGAACGTATAATAACCTTACAGCATCATGAGAACGATGATGGCAGCGGTTATCCATACGGGCTTAAAAAAGATGAAATTCAGCCTTGTGGTAAGATTGCCCGCATAATAGATGTATACGATGCATTAACTGCCAACAGGTCATATAAAGACGCGTTAAGGCCATTTGCCGCTCTTCAGGAGATGAAGGACGAGATGTTTCATTGCTTTGATACGGAACTGTTTAGAGAGTTTATACACTTTTTAGGACCTTACGATCCACGTAAAAGAGCAAAAATAAGTAGCAAACGGTATACTACTTTAGCTCGATAAGGAAGTGAAACAAGAGGTCTCTAAGCCGACAATTTCTTGCTTTTTTTGAACGAAAATTGCCACCTTATAGACTGTTTTACCACTCCTTCGGAGTGTTAAAGAAAAAAAGTTTAATAGCAAAGCTGTGGAATAATAAATAATTCTTTGAGTTTTAGACCAGTAGCAACTACGATACGTCCCAGCTTCGCCACGCTAAGCGGGGCTTCGTAGGATAATATTCATTATAAAAGGTTTTTTTAAGTAACAACCCGGTTGATCCAAAATCAAACAACTTTATAATTTAGCTATTCTTTTATACAATAAGGGAAAGTCCTCGGCGCTTTTTGTCCGGGGAAAGTTTGAAAACCGTAGGTTTTCATTTTACAACCTGGTCGAGCCGGAACTTAGATATCTATCCCCTTTTTGGACTCCGCCTCGTAGAGACTATGCCTCGGAGAGTTCTGGCTCGACCAGGTTGGGATAAAAGGATAACAGAATAAATTGAGCAATTTTGTAGCCGCCAATACTCAATAACCAAACCACAATCATCTTTCCAGTCTTTCCAGCAAAAACAAAATCTCAGCCGTATCAGTATAATCCAATCCCGCATCAGAAGCCAATTCCACCTCACGAGAACCTGCAAGGATAGCCTGTAACTTTGAAATCAACAATTTGCCTGATGCCGGTATATCAG
>JACZYU010000218.1 GCA_022570935.1 Planctomycetota bacterium
AAGTTCAAACAAGGGATTAGGCTTTATTTTGATAACTAATAGGAAAATCTGCGAAGCAAAGCTTCCTGATATAATAAGCCAGGCCATTGATGGTGGAGTTGAAACCGTTCAGTTGAGGGAAAAAGGCCTGAGTACTGTTGAATTATATGCTCTGGCAAGTGAGATTCGTGAAATAACAAGGGGAAAAGGTGCGAACCTGATAATTAATGACAGGGTTGATATAGCGCTTGCCGTTGATGCAGACGGTGTGCACCTCGGCTGGCAGTCTTTGGGCATAGAAATAGTTCGAAAGATGATAGGGCATGATAAGTTGATTGGTTTTTCTGCGCACAATCTGCAGGAAGTAGAAAAGGCAGAAGATTCAGGGGCCGATTACGTTACCATCAGTCCAATATTTGATACAACGTATAAAGATTACTTTATAGAGCCGTTGGGAGCTGAGAAAATTGGAATGATCAAGGAAGAAATAGATATCCCTGTTATTGCGTTAGGTGGTATTAACGAAGACAACGTCAGCAGTGTCCTGGAAAATGGTGCTGATGGTATCGCCGTTATATCCGCCATACTTCAATCTGAAAATCCCCGGCAATCTGCAAGCAGGCTATACAAAGAGATTAAAAAGAATGAATCAAAATCAGAATGCAAAACTTTCATTTCTGGACACAGATAACCGCAGATAGATAAAAGACAGATAAAAAGAATTTTGAATTAGGCATTTGGCAGCTTTGATTCCTCGACTCCGCCAAAGTTCAGCTTAGCTGTATCGGAATGACGTCATGCTGAGCACATTCGCACGCTCAGTATAAACTCAGTCGAAGCATTGAATTAGGTTAAGAAGAAGTGATTTTGGAAAAAGTATTTATCTGTGTGCCCGCCCTAACGACACTGTCGGGCAGGCATCTGCGAGAATCCCTGCCCGACAAGCTTTTTGGCGGGTGCGTCCTATACATTTTAATCTGGAGGGAAGATGCAGTTATTAACTAACTTGAAATTTGATGATAAAGGCCTTATTCCTGCCGTTATTGTTGACGTAACTGATAACTGGGTTTTAACACTATGCTTTATGAATCAGGAAGCCCTGGAGAAGACTATTGAAACAGGCAAAGTACATGTGTTTCGTCGCTCAAAGAATAGATTAATGCTTAAGGGCGAGACTTCAGGCCATACACAGTCAGTAGAGGAGGTTTTCCTTGATTGTGAGGGTAAGTCACTCGTTATAAAGGTTAAACAAAATGTTGCTGCCTGTCATGCTGGCTATAGGTCGTGTTATTACAGGAAGTACAACGATAAAACCGATAATGTCGAAATAGTTGAGGAAAGGGTCTTTGATCCTGAAAAGACGTATAAGACATGACAATAGTCAGAAATTGCTTGCAAAGGATATTATCAAGTGTTATATTTATTAACTTATAATTTATTTATCTTTACTCATGCATGACAGGAATAGTGGAGGAAAGCAAAACATGAATAAAATTGTTAAGCGTTTCGGACTCGTGTTTTTGGCTTTGTCGGTCTTATTGGTACAGGGATGTGCTGAAATGAGCGAACTAAGGATAGCTAATCGGCGGCAGGCAATTACTATTCGCGATCAAATGTCTGAGCTTGATAAGTTAAATACTGAAATTAGTTCCGCTGATAAAATTAACAGGGCATATGAAGATCGTGCACAATCTGATGAAGAAGTAAAGAGAAGGCTTCGTGCAGATTTGGAGAGCCTTGCAAAATCTATTGGTGGTGGTGCTGCAGTCAGAGATACAATAGAAGGCCCTGTGATTCAACTTCCAGAGACAATTTTATTTAGTTCAGGTCTTGCAAAAGTGAAGTCGGAAGGTGAGGCCGCTCTAAAAAAGATTGCCGCACACATTAAGAAGAAACCTGCTACTTTGGTAAGGATTGATGGCCATACAGATAATGCTCCAATAGTTAAATCAAAATATTTGTGGGATTCGAATCATCATCTATCGGCAGGAAGGGCATTGAGTGTTTTTCAGTATCTTGTTAATAAAGAAAAGATAGATGAGAAAAGGATACACATAGCGGGTTATGGGCCAAACAGGCCAATCGCATCCAATATTACTAAAGCAGGGAAGGGGAAGAATAGAAGAGTAGAATTCCTTATCTTGCCTCCGACAACTGAGACAGGTAACAAATAGCATAGCATTTTTAACTAAATAATTTAAATTTAAAACACTTCTTATAAAACTTAAAAGCCTTGCTGCTATAAGTAGTTGAGGTTGTGCTTGAATAAAAAAGAAGATATTACAGTAAGGCAGTATGACTAAGGCAGCAAAAGCGCAAGACAAAAAGGTAAAAAATAATAGCAAGGCCTGGCAGTTTTTATGTTCTGTTAAACTTGCTTTTATTATTATAGTATTAATGGCTGTTGCATGTGTCATCGGCACGCTAATTCTTCAGATGAGGCCACCTGAAGATTATGTGAGCATATATGGCGAGTTTTTTGCAAAGCTCTTCCTGGCAATCCAATTCACAGATATATTTCATTCCTACTGGTTTGCATTCCTACTGGTATTACTATGTGTAAATTTAGGTTGTTGTACTGTTAAGAGGTGGAGGAATACGGTACTCCAGATTGGTTTCTTAATTACACATATCAGCATAATCTTGATTCTGATCGGTTGTGTTATCGACATGATGCTGGGAGTAAAAGGCGGTGTTAATGTTTATGTGGGACAGTCGGTAGATTATTACCTGAATCGTGCTGATTACAAGAAGGTCCCGTTAGGTTTTAAGGTATATTGTGACGACTTTACAATAGAAAGACATCCACCGAAGTTCAGTTTAATTGCCTTTGTAAAAAACAAAGACCTGCAAAAAGTTATTCCCGTAAAGGTAGGTAAAAAATTTAACATTTCTGGTACCAACTATGCTGTTACGGTTAAAGATTATTATCCGGATGCAGAATATAGACAGGAACCAATCAATACGTCCGATGAACCAAACAATCCTGCCATATATGTTCAAATGCTGGATTCTAACCATGTTACTGCCGAAGGCTGGCTTCTTGCTAAAGACCGTAATTGGTACAATGACTCTCAGCGTGATTTAAAGATTGAATATTTGTGGGCTGATAATGATGAGGAATATGAGAGGCTTGCTAAGACTGTAGGAAAAGGTGCAAAACCAAAGCTGGATATTGTTATAG